>JANMVK010000792.1:0-1802 GCA_031392725.1 Pseudobdellovibrionaceae bacterium | reverse complement strand
CCATTTGAAGTGTCCCCGCGCTCTGACATTCTGTGGTTGAGTCAACCAACCAAGGGGAAAAAAATGTTAGGTAAACAAAGCAAATATATAATGATCACCACCGCCATCGCCTGCGGATATATGATCGGGCTGATCGGCTGCACGCCCGCCCACTTTTCAGGGCCGGAAGAAAAATCGAAAGGGTCGGCCGTGAGCACCAGCACGGACGCAAGCCAGAGTCTGGAAACCACCGGCCCGAAGGACGCGCCAGCCGCGGAACCTGCGCCGTCTGAATCCGCCGGCCTTTGCGATTATCCGGAGTACACCGGGGCGCTCAATTCACCGGCCGGCTCCGAATGCCATTCCACCAGCCGGCCCGCGGCGGCCTCCAGCGACCGCAGGAACGACGGAGGAACTTTTATTTTGTCGATGTACAACGCGAGCAATCTTAGTCATGGCCTGATTCCCGCGCCCAACCGCGCGATCGCCTTTCAGAATGTGGCCATCGCCACTGGCCTTGCGAAGAATTCGGTGGATCTCGTGCTGTATTCGTACGAACCCGTCCGCTGGAATATAAAAGGCAATACGGCCGCGGTCCGCTCAGTCCATGTCCGGGGTTATCATTGCGCACTGGTGGAGGGCGTGGCCTCTGCCAAAGTGAGTATCGCAACCTATGAGCAGGGCCGCAGCGATAACGCCGGCAACCTGCCTCTGTCGCTCAATATTCTGATGGATGAATCGGTTTATGAAGGTTCGTGCTTAGCGGATCAGACGTTTATTGTTGAATAACTAAAACTCCTCAATCCCAGCTACACTCAGAGGGGGCACAGCCGTGCCCCTTCATTTATCTAAACGCCGGCAATCCGGTAATCTGCTGTCCCACCACCAAACGATGAATGTCCTCAGTACCTTCATAAGTATTTACCGTCTCAAGATTCATCATATGGCGAATCACGGGATATTCGTCGATGATCCCGTTGCCGCCTAACATGTCACGCGCCTCGCGCGCGGTTTCCAGGGCGATTTTGCAATTGTTCATTTTGATTAAAGACACATGATGCGGTTCAAGCTTGCCGGCTTCTTTTAAGCGGCCCGCTTGCAGCGCCAGCAATTTACCTTTGGTGATCTCTTGCACCATGCGCACAAGTTTCGCTTGCGCGAGCTGATAGCCCGACAACGGTTTGCCATCAAAGATCGTGCGTTGTTTAGCGTAATTTAAAGCGGTGTCGTAGCACGCGTTGGCGGCGCCGAGCACTCCCCATGCGATTCCGTAACGCGCTTGAGTTAAGCAGCCGAGCGGAGCCTTAAGGCCCACGCCTTTTGGCAGCAGAGAATCTTCAGGAACCACGCAATCATGAAAGTGCAATTCCGAAGTTGTGCTCACGCGCAGGGAGAATTTTCCCTTCATCGTCGAGGTCGTGTAACCCTTAGTGCCTTTTTCCACGATAAAGCCGCGCACTTCGCCGGCCAGGCGGCCCCATACGATGGCGATGTCCGCCACGCAGCCATTGGTGATCCACATTTTATTGCCGTTGATTTTGTAACCGCCACTGACTTTTTCAATTTTGGTCAGCATGCCGCCGGGATTGGAGCCGGCGTCGGGTTCAGTCAAACCGAAGCAGCCGATCAACTCACCTTTGGCTAACTTCGGCAGATATTTATTTTTCTGTTCTTCAGAACCGTAAGCAAAGATCGGATACATCACCAGCGAACCCTGCACGGAACAAAAGCTGCGGATTCCAGAATCACCGCGCTCCAACTCCGCCATCACCAAGCCATAGGCGACATGGCCCAAACCCGCGCACTCATAACCTTGAATGGTG
>JANMVK010000707.1:0-8863 GCA_031392725.1 Pseudobdellovibrionaceae bacterium | reverse complement strand
GCGGTGGCCGACGCTACGCCATCCATAGCTCCGCCTCCCGTGGCGGCGGTCCAAGCGGGACCTCTGGTGCCGGCCAGTGAAGACATTGTTTGGGCACGCCCCGCCTACAAATTCATTGTGAAGTGGAACCGCGACGTGACGGAACCCGCCCAAGTTCAGTTCTCAAAAGATAAAAGCTTCGCCAAGGTCGAAACCGAGGAAGCGGCGAGTGGGCGCCATGTTGCATTTGGATTGAATATACCGGACGGAAATTATTTTTGGCGCGTGGCTGAGGGCAACCAAACTCACGGGCCGTTTCAAGTGGCACTCTCGCGTTTGGAACCGGTCAAACTTCTGCGGCCGGCGGCGGGGGAAATGGTCGACCTAAGCGACGACCAAGTGAAATCCGGCGTCGCATTTTCCTGGGAGTGTAAGGTGGGCGCAAAAACCTATCGCGTCCAGGCCAGCCGGGCCCATGAATTCACCGACATCTTGCTTGAAAGCCAAACGAAGGATTGTGAGCTGCCGCCGGTGACCCTTAGCGGTGGAAGTTTTTTCTGGAGAGCCAAAGTGGATTCCCCAAAAGAAGCCGCCTTGTGGAGTGAAATTCGTGCTTTTGCCGTGGAAGATAAGGCGATGAAATTGGCGAGAATAAAAAGCCAAGCCCCGGTACATGTGAACCAAATGGCCAAAAATCTTCCCGAATCAACCGGCACCGCGCCCCGGGCGCCAAACTCCGCGCCCGCGGTTTCCCAGAATTCCGCAACCACCCTCCCGGCTCCTGAGAACTTGAGTCCCACCCAGGGATGGAACGTTTCTTCCAATATGGTCTCCGTCACATGGGCTCCGGTGGAGGGCGCCGAAGGCTATGTCGTGCAATTTTCCAAAGATGAGCAGTTTAGCGGCGCCTTTAGCCGCCGAGTGAAAGAGGCCAGCTTCTCGATTCCGGCAGGTGCCGTCGGCGGGGGCCGCGTGTTTTGGAGGGTGTCAGGAGAGAAAATTGGCACTAAGCCCTCTTGGAGCCAAACCAATTTCTTCGAAAATCGAAATCGATAAATTCACCTGCTGCAGGAATACCGGTAGAGCTCTTTACCCTCTTGGCGTCCCACAATGGAAATCGTCTTGCCCTTGCCCTCAATAAAGTGTTCCGCGAGAGGGTTGAGTGGCAGTGTCGGCGAATGGACTAAAGCACTGGCGAGTTCCAGACGCGCGAGTGAGGAGCTCTGCAATTTGATACGTCCAACGTCATTTGTCTGAGATTTGAATAAGGAATCGACAATCACCACGTCGTCGCCGCGCGGAGTAAACCTCATCACATTGTAGTTCTTGTCGGGCAAACCGAAGTCCTGGCAGGTGTACTCGCCTTCGAAGCCTGTAAACGGAACATACATTCTTGTGCGAAGCCACCATCCGAAGCCGATGGAGATCACGCCGAGTGTACAATATAAGATCAGGTTCTTTTTCATTACACCGATTCTATCCTTATATTTACGGGGAGTTGAGTGGCATTTTCCAGACCAAAGTCCAGTTCAGTCCAGTCGGATTCAAGTTGTACAAACTTTTGACGATAAGAACTTAGGCAAGATTAGAGGAGTTGAGAAAATGATCAATTGGGATGAGTTTGAACATATACATGTCATCAAGAAGCTCAAGCAGATCCTGAACTCTTGGTGGAACATAGATGTGGTCTTCACCGACGAACGCGGCCAACTCCGCGGCGTGGATCCAAAAGCCGGCGGCATGTGCAACCCCGCGGCCGCCACATTCTTAAGTAAAGACACTTCATTAGTTAGTTTGGCTGAATCCGTGCAAAAGGCGATGGAAGACGTCCGCGTCTCCGGCAACCGCTACACCATCCGCAAATGGGAAACCGCCGGTTTTGATATGGCCGTGATTCCGATCATGATTGAAAATGATTTTATGGGCTGCGTGGTCGCTCTTGGATTTATGAAGGACCGCCAGCAAGTGTCGCGCATTTCGGAAGTCCGTGAGCGCATGGCCATCTTCGGCGCCAGCGGCGACACCATTGACAAAGCCATTGGTAAAATTTCGTTTATTGACGATCAGGATCGAGAGCACTTTCTGGAATTGGTCGAACTGGTCGCCCAAGAAGTCGTAACGCTGCACCTGGAAATCACCACGCGGGAAAACCGCATCAAGGAACTCAACAAGGAGCTCGGCAGCCGTTACAAATATGACAATATGATCGGCAAATCCAAGCCGATGCAAACGCTGTACGCTTTGCTTGATAAGATCAAGACGGCGGACAGCACGGTTCTCATCATGGGTGAGAACGGGACCGGTAAGGAGTTGATCGCCAAGGCGATTCACTACAACTCCTTACGTAAAGACAAACCGTTCGTGATTCAAAACTGTTCCGCGTTCAACGATAACTTATTGGAGTCGGAATTGTTCGGTCACGTGAAGGGTTCCTTCACCGGCGCCATTCGCGACAAAAAAGGTTTGTTTGAAATGGCCGACAAAGGCACGTTCTTCCTCGATGAGATCGGCGACACCTCGCCGACCATGCAAGTGAAGCTGTTGCGCGTGATTCAAGAGGGAACCTTTATCCCCGTGGGCGCAGTTGAAAACAAACGCGTCGATGTCCGGATCGTGGCCGCCACTAACCGCAATCTCAAAGAGATGGTTGAAGCCGGAACGTTCCGCGAAGATTTATATTACCGCTTAAACGTGATTAACATTCACGTCCCCGCACTGCGCGACCGCAAAGAGGACATTCCGCTGCTGGCTGAATTCTTCCTTAATAAGTCGCAAGCCGCCAATCACCCCGGCGCCGCGAAAAAGATCCTCACCAAGCGCGCTCTGGAGAAACTCTATGACTACGCTTGGCCGGGCAACGTGCGGGAATTGCAAAATGAAATGGAACGCTTGATTGTTCTCGCCGGTGTTGAAAACAAAATCACCGCTGACATGCTCTCACCGAAAATCCTCGAACTTGGCGACAAAACCAAAGTTCAAGGCGCCCGCCTCCACGGCAAGTTAAAAGATGCCCTTGAGGACCTCGAGCGCGAGATGATTCGGGAAGGCCTCCGCCGTACGGGCTGGAACAAATCCAAGCTGGCAAAAGAGCTCGGAATCAGCCGCGCCGGCCTGATTATGAAGGTCGAAAAGTACGGTCTCGATAAACGTAAGATGTTGAAATAATTTCCGCTTTGTTTAATTTCTGAGGCTCTGCATGCCATTGCAGGGCCTTTTTTTTCGCCTACACCCGGCATACCGTTTGTATTACCTCCCATATAGGTTGGGTGTAAGACATGACGAATTGGATGCAGGCTCATCGCCGGCTGCTGACATCAGCCCGGATATTGAAGGCCTTTTATGAATCAAAACTGCAGATGGACGTGGAGCTCTTAACCGAGGCTCCCACGCCCCCGCTTGAGACCGATGTGAGCTTCGCTCCGTCGGTCACGGGCTACGGCATTTGGGGCCTCCGGCCGTCCAAACCGCTGGCGCCCGGCGTTCACGAAGAGATCTCCGATATGTGTGAAGGAATCCTCGGCGGACTTGAAGAAATGGACGTTAAGCGCGAGGCCCTTGAGCGCATGCAAATGCAAATGGAAAAAAATCTGAATGGTGAGATCCCGTCCAATGTGATCGTGCTCCACCGCAAACCCGCTGTCCGCGCGGGCCGCATGCTTTCTTCCGCCCCCCACAAAACCTACATGTTAAAATTGGATTGTCTGATTGAGGCCGTGACAACTTCGGAAGTTCATAAAATGGCCATGGAACTGCATTCGCAAGGGTCGCGCATGGCGTTTGTTGATTACTCCGAATTGGAGCCCCTGCAGCGCCAGAGCCTGTCCCACTTGATGGCACTCGGCTCGATCACTCTTTATGTGCCGGACATTTTGGCGTTGAACGCCTATGAGCAAGAAATCTTCCGCCATTTGATTCAGCAGACCACCCTGAGCCGCCCGCTACTGATGGTGGGCAGCGTGAAGCCGTATTCAGAACTGCGCGGCGAACCGGCGATCGATGACGAATTTTTAACTCTGCTGGCGCGGGCCTACATCAAATTGACCCGGCCCTTTAGCGAGTACAAAGAGCAGGGTTTGATCCACTATTTTCTCGACAGTCTCTCCTCCAATCCGACATAATTTGTGAGTGAGCGAGACCACGTTATCAGATGACATCAAAAAGTTTATCGCCCGTGAAACCGGCGCCGCCGACTTTGAGACCTACCAACTCGCCGGCGACGCCTCATCGCGCAAATACTACCGCATAGTTTTCGACAACCAATCGCGCGTGCTGATGTTCTGGGAGCCGTTTGAAGATCCCGTCAACTATCCCTTTTTAAATGTGCAAGCGCATTTCGCCAAGGTCGACGTGCGCGTGCCTAAAGTGGAAGCGGCCGCGCCGGAGTTGGGCGTGGTGTTGCTGGAAGATTTAGGCGATCTGACTTTAGAGCGTAAATTTTGGGAAAATCAAAACCAGGCTCAGGCCCTGCCGTTTTATTTTCAGGCGGTGGATGAGATTATCAAAATCCATTACCTGGCCAGCAAACCGTCCAAACCGCAGAGCGTGTGCCAAACTACGATGTTCGACACCGCCAAATTTATGTGGGAGATGAATTACGCCCGCGAACATTTCCTGGAAAAAGTCGGCGGCATAAAACTCAACGACGCCGATCAAAAATCTTTGCAGAAGGAATTTTTAAAGATCTGCGAACTTTTAGATCAGCAACCCAAATTTGTCTGCCACCGCGATTATCATTCGCGCAATCTGATGCTCAAACTAGGCCGCGTGTATGTGATTGATTTTCAAGACGCGCGCACGGGACCCATACAATATGATTTGGTGTCGCTAGTTCACGATTCTTACGTGCAGCTGTGGCCGGAATCCATGGAAGCCATTATTCAAGATTACAAAGACAAAGCCGAAGAGTGCGGACCCAAAGGCTGCATTCGCGCCGATTTCGAAGAGATTTTCAAAGTGCAGGTGATTCAACGCTGCTTCAAAGCCTGCGGCAGTTTCACCAGCTTTTACAATATGCGCAACGACACCCGCTATTTGAAATACATCAAGCACACCGCCACGCTGGTGTCGCAGACCTTGGTGGACGACGGCCGCTTTAAATTATTCTCTAAAATTGTCATCGATGCCTGGCTCGCCGACCGGGACTATGAACAATTATGCGCGCCTTAATATTGTCCGCAGGGTTGGGCGAGCGCCTGCGCCCGTTCACCACCCGGCGGGCAAAGCCCGCGATTGAATTTCTAAATATGCCGATGCTGGCGTTCCCATATTTCTGGTTAAACACGTTAGGACTCAGCGATGTCGTGTTTAACACTCACCACTTGGAAGACACTGTCCGCCGCGCAGCCATGCATGTGGCGCTACCGGAAACAAGAATGCATTTCTCCCACGAACACGAAGTCCTAGGCAGCGGAGGCGGAATCTGGAACGCAAGATTTGATTTGATGAAGGACCCAACGTTTGCAGTAGCGAACGCCGATGGCGTAATCTTATCCCCTGATCCCAACCTATTTCTGAAAATGTTCGATTTTCACGAGCGCGGCAACGCGCTAGCAACCCTGCTGGTATGCCCTCTGGAGGGCGTAGGCAAAGACCGCTCAGGCGCATGGGTGAACAAAGACGGCACCATAGCCGGATTCGGCAAAACCTCTCCGGCCGCAGGCACGGAGTGTCTGCACTATGCCTCCTACATGCTCTTATCCGAAAAAATCTGGCCGCTACTCCCCGAAGGCAACTCCAACATTATTTACGACGTACTAGAACCCCAAATAAAAAAAGGCGCCCGCATCCAAGCCTTCCGCGCCGACGATCTACGCTGGTTCGAAACGGGCAACGTGGAGGATTACCTGGCCGCAACCAAAGCGTGCTTGGAATTAATCCGCGACAAAACTCCGTTGGGCGAATGCGCGTTGGATATTTTGGAACGACACGCCCAGCCGTTTGGATTGCACAGTCACCTCGACCGCATGCAACTCATCGCCGATTCAGCGGAGATCCACAAGAGCGTTCAAATCAACGGTTTCGCGGTGGTTGGAGAAAATACGCGAGTGGGAATGGGCTCGTCACTTAAGGATTGCGTGGTGCTCAATGAGGCCGCGGTCAACGGCCTCAATGTGCATAACACTGTGGTTATTTAGCGTGCTTAATTGAAGCGGGTGCGCGCGCAGCGGCTTCTTCATGCTCCACAAATTGATCGCCCGTACGTTTTTTCTGATAGGCTTCGTGAATCATTTCAAAAATATTCGCACCTGCAACGCCGATGGGATCGCCATCGAGGTTCTTAGTTTTTCCAGCCATCAGCGCTCTCTGCGCGTCGGCACCTAAGGAGAAGGCGTCGAATTTTCCGCCATCGGCTTCTTCACCGCCGCCAGGGCCGATGTCGTGCGCGGCACCACCGCCACCACCGCCACCCGCTGTGGCCACGCTGGACACGCTGTATCCGTCTACCGCCTTAGCCGCGATGTCTTGGGCTTTCTTAAGCGCGTCCGGATCGATGCCGGCGGCCTTGAGCCCCGCCGACGATTGCAGCGCACTCATGGGAACCGTGGTTCCATCTGGTTTAGACAGGCCTTTTTCGGTGACGTTGTAGCCTTTTTCTTTCAGCGCTTCGATGGCTTTTTTAACCGTGGGATTGTTAAACGCGGTTTTGCCATTGTCGTAAGCGCCCGCTTCGTTCTTCTGTGTTTGGCCGTTATTGAAAACGCTCGCGGCCCCGGTGGCGCCGGATTGTCCAGCGGCATTGCTGTCATGCGCTCCTTGCATCAGCGCAATAATTCCGAGCGCAATCAGCGCGGCTCCCATTGGGGCCGTTGGCGGATTGGGCAGCATCGCCGTACCCGCGGCTATTAGCGCGGCTCCTGCGGCATTGTTGGCTCCCGCGCCGCCGTTCTGCGAGGCTTGGCCGGTGTTGGCGCCGTTGTTAATGGTGACGGGCGGTGGCGCCACTGGAGGAGGCGGTGGTGGCGGCGGAATAAATAATTCGCCTTCCCCGTACGCCATCTGCACTTGGAATGTCAGAGCCAAGGCAAAAACAAAAGTTATAGATCGTTTCATCATACGTTCTCCCTTTAACGGCATTGCCACAATTCACCCAAGCGGCACTTCTCCATTATTTTATTAGTAATTCTTAGAAAAAGGTTCTCTTCTTTTGGATTGATTTCGCTGGATCCCGCCAGGCGGCGCATGGCAGCTCGACTTCCGCCCGGTAAAAACTGGCGGAGATCGATATTTTCAAATTGGCGGTCGGTGTTTGGCAGAGGCGCGATGCCCCCGTAGCCGTGGTCATCGTGGTTTTGCGGCACCACTGTCTGCGAATAACCGCCGCCGCCCTGGTAGCCACCGTCGATATCGGTATTGAGCCGGCTCGCGCCTGCTGTGGCTTTTGATTTCGGATCGAGTGCAGCGGCGTTTTGAAATCCCGAGCCGCCGCCTGGGATTTGACCGCCGGTATTGTTGGCGACAGTTCCAACCTTGGGCAGATTTCCGCCTCGGTTCGGATCCGCTTCGTTGGTCTGAGTTTGGGGACCGCGGGCTCCGGTTGAAGGATCCGGAATATTAAAATTATTTTTCCGCGCGGTCTCGTCGCGAAAGCCGGACGTGCCAGCCGCGGCCGCTTTAATGTCCATGGCTTTGCAATCCGGCCCGTTGGGATTGGCGTCACAATTGTAAGCGAGCAAATGATTTATGAATGGAGATGTCGAGCGCGGCTGAGCGGCCGGAGCAGAGGGAGAGCCCGGAGGACTTCCCGCCACCTTGTTGCAATACTCAGCCACCGCTTGATTGTTAGCGCTGCCAAGACCGGTGATGGCTAGTTGATCCGAACGGGACCTCAGGTTGCCGCAAGTATATTGGTTAGTCTCAAGACTGCGCCGGGCGTTTTCATAAATACTCTGACTCTCGCAACCCTCGCAGTCGGCAAGAAGGCGAGTGTATTTCTGCGCGAGATTTCCACAAGTGGTGCTGCAGCTGGCGTGCGAGCCAAAACAAATACTAGCCAAGCCGCTATTCACATTCCCAGTGTTGCTGCCGAGGGAGCCCATCTGCCGGCAGTAATCACTAAGCCCGCCAGTCTGCGCCCCATTGCCAAGCATCGCACCGAGCGCGCCAAGGCTATTGCTGTCGGAGCGATTCAATTGATCACTGCATGCGAGCGGATTGTTGCAACACTCATTTGCACCGGAACTAAGGGTCACACATTGAGCGATATCTTGATCGGCTTCGATTTCGGCGTTGATGGTTGTTGAGAGTCCGGGTTCGGTTGAGGTGGTAGTGAGATCTGTTGGAGATTCTGTTTTCCCATCGGCCGGTGGCGGCGGTGCTGCAGTCCTTCGCTCTGGCGGAGGGGGTGGATCTTCTTCGGCGGTAGCGGCTGGCGGCCGTGCTCTGGGTGCAGCTGTCGGTGGGGCTACTCCGGCTCTGACTGCTGGGCGAGGCGTAGGTACATCGGTTGCCAAAAAAGAAGTTTCTGAAGTCGGAACCTCGCGAGCGGCCCGTTCCGGTTCACGTCCGGACGCCGCCAACGCATGATCATGGCAATATTTATTTGCGGTGTCGCTGAGCTGAATTGTTTTTCCGTTCTCCAAACACTTAGCTTCCGCTTCGGCGCCGCCACTAGAATCAGATTCCCGTCCGCAGGATTCTTTCACTGAGTTCTGAATTTTCTCGCGCTCTTGTTTCAAACAGTTGTGATAGACGGCGGTGAAGTCGCCGGCGTGGGCATAGAGCCCAAATATGAGACAAGACCAAAGACTGAATAAGACGGAGGTAATCTTAATCACGTCTCATTTATCGTCAGTTTTATGTAACTTCTTAAGACGAAAGGCGAGATTTTTGGGAAATTTAATGTCTCAATCTGACACACTGTCTATCAAAACTATTGAGGGGCTCG
>JANMVK010000691.1:0-6620 GCA_031392725.1 Pseudobdellovibrionaceae bacterium | reverse complement strand
CGCTTTGAATTCATCAACCATTGGCCGATTTTGCAATTGTGGGTGTGGGACGCGGGCGTGGGTGAAAATAAAGTTCAGAGTTTACATTGGTATGTGGCCGACGCCGAGAAGCGCACGTTCACGATTCTGGCTACGGGCGTGGTGCGGCGGCGGCGCGTGGCCGACGGCAAAACCATTTACGACGCCATGGAGCCGCATGTGTTGAAGCCGCTGAAAAATGGTTCGCTGGAATGGTCTTTAAGAAATGAAAAAAAGCTGATTGAAAGGGTGAAACATGGAATTTAAGCCGATGAGTGGCCGCGAGTTTCCGCGTTTTTCCGCCATTAAAACTTTTTTCCGCCTGCCGCACGTGCTGATTCACGACAAATTTGATATCGCCCTCACCGGCGTGCCATTTGACGGCGGCGCCACTTACCGTCCGGGCCAGCGCTTTGGTCCGACCAAAGTGCGCGAGGTGAGTTCGCTTGGCCGCGCTTATCATTGGGGCCGCGGAGTTGACGTGTTCTCGCGTTTGAAAGTGGCCGATATCGGCGATTGTCCGACGGTGCCGATTGATTTGAATCACACTTACGAAAAGGTTGAGAAATATTTTGCCGCAATCTTAAAAACGGGGAAACGCTTTGTAGCCGTGGGCGGGGATCACTCCATCACCTTGCCGATTTTGCGCGCGATTCATAAACACACCAAAGAACAGATTTCGCTGATCCATTTCGACGCGCACTTGGACACCTATCCCGCCGCATGGGGCTGTGAATACCATCACGGCGCTTTCGCCCGCCACGCGGTTGAAGAGGGCTTGATCAATCCCAAAACCAGTGTGCAGATCGGCGTGCGCGGCCCGCTGTCCGGCGGCGAGGATTTGGATTTTGTTAAAAAGCATGGGCTAACGACGGTCACCATGGATGACATCCGCGAGGATGGCGCGGGCAAAGTTTCCAAACGGTTCCCTAAGTTTAAGGGACCGGTTTATATCACCTACGATATCGACTGTCTGGATCCCGCATTTGCCCCCGGCACCGGAACACCCGTGCCCGGCGGCTTAACGACCTACGAAGCCCAGCAGATTTTTCGCTCGCTCAAAATCGACAATCTTATCGGCGGCGACGTGGTGGAGCTCGCGCCGCCTTACGACACCGCCGACATCAGCGCGCTCGCGGCGCTGGACGCGGTGTTTGAAATCCTGTGCCTGTTCTAATCTCCGCGGTCATTTTAGCTCCGCTGATTTTGCTACTCGCTCATTTTCCGCAGTCGCCCGACGGCGCCGAGATGTTGCACTCGGCATTACGGGGCGGAGTCCTGCACCCTTCCGGAATGCCGCTGCAGGGTTGGATCAACCGGCTTGCGCTCAACGTGTTGCCCGGCCAACCGGGCTACATCCTCAGCTGGATCTCGTGGTTCGGAGCCGTGGGAACCGGCGCTTTTATATTCCTCACCCTGCGCACAATCGGAGTTAGAACGCGCGAAGCGTTGCTGGCGCTGGCCGCTTACTCTTATGTCCCGGTGGTGGCCATGATGAGTGTCATTCCCGAGAAATACACCTGGCTCAGTTTCGCCCAAATGTTTTTTATTTATATTATGGTGCGGATGCACACCCAAAAAGAGCCGGGCCCGCGCGATTGGCTCTGGCTGTCGGTGGCTTTGGGGCTGGCGCTCAGCCAGCACTCGGCCAATGTGATTTTGGTTCCGGTTTTTGTCTACGTGCTGGCGCGCCAGGTGTGGCTGCAAAAAAAATCCCGCGGCCGCGCCGCGCGGAATTTATTGGCGGGAAGTTTAATTATGGCTTTGATCACCGGTGGATTTTACGCGAGCTTGCTCTGGATGCGGTCGAGCACACCATGGCCGGACTGGGGCCATCTGGAAACTCTGACGGATGTTTGGAACCACGCCGTGCGCACCGATTACGGCAACACCAAATTATTTAACACCGACATCGAAGGCTCCGACCGCGTCTCAGCGTTTGTTCTGCTGGGGAAGGGCATGGCCAGTTGGAATTTGGGATTCTTGTTTGTCTTTATCGGGCTTTTTGCCATGACCAAAACCAAACCGGGCCGCTTTGTGTGGGCCCTGTTGCTTATGGTATTGCTTCCCGGCTTGGGTGTGCTCACCCGCACGGCGATGCCCAGCGCGGATTATGGCACCGCGATGGGATATCAGGAGCGCTATCCGTTGCTGGTGTGGCCCATTTTGATTTTATTTTGGGGCGTGGGACTGAGCTGGCTGGCGCAGCGGATGCCACGTTATGAGAAGTGGATTATCAGCGGGGTTTCGCTTTTGCTCGCGGTGTTTATCTTTCAAGGCTGGTCGCAGCAGCGCTACGCCGACACCAATCTCGCCGAAATTTACCGTGAACAGGCCAGTTATGAGTTGAGTGATGATTACTCGATATTTTGGACCAGCAGCGACTTCACCGGTTTTTACGGAATTCCGCGGCCGGGCGGAGTTTTATTTCCTCTTAAAAATTTAATCGGCCTGCCGTGGTACCGCGAGCATGTGTTGCCGGCTTTGGCGCCGCCGGTGGCGCGCATTCTGCGGGAAGCGCGGCTGGGAACGTCTCCGGCCTTGTTCCGCCAGGCCATCAGTGAGGGATTTAAAATTGTGGTGACGGAGCCAACACCTTTTCTGGAGCAGACGGATATCATGGCGCTGGCCGAGCAGACGGGCGTGCTGTGGGCGTTCAGTTCCTCCCATAACGCGCTTTACACCAAGCAGCTGATCGCCAATACCCTGCACTTATGCATGCTGTTGCCGCGGGTGGAGCGGGGACTCCCTGAGGACGGAATGTATTTTCTAAGGGAATTTTTAAGCAGTTTCCGTTTCGCCTTTATGAGCGCCGCCGATTATCTGCAAGCGCAAATGGAACTACCGCCCGCCCAAGCCGCGCGCGAAGTGGCCGCCAGTTTGGTTCCGGGCCGCGGTCCAGAGGATTGGGGCCAAAAATGTGAGGCCTACATGGCTTCGATGCGTGCGAAATAAGACGCCCGCCGCTTTTCTGCGTATGGCGCGTCAGGTCTTTAAGGCTTGGCGTAGCCGGGGACTGAGTTGAAGCGCGACCACTTTGGCGTCGAACGCGTCGTCGAGAATGCACATTTGATCGCGCACCATTTCGGCTGTTACAAAAACGCGCTTTTCCAAGATCGGCCCGGGATGATTAGCCAAAGCCCAATCGAGAATTCTCAAGGCCGTGCCCCAGTCGTTGAGGCGGAACGAAGCCATGGCCAGGCGCATGCCTTGCTCGAGCTCCATACCCTCAAACATCACTTCAAATTTGATCCAGTTCGACGGAACTTTGCGGCACAGTTGCGCGGCCTTGTCGATCCGGCCGGCCGCCACCAGACCCAGAACCGCGGCGAGCAGATTGTCCTCGACAAATTTTTTCTGGCGCTCGGTCATGTCATATTTATTATTGAGGGCGATCACAATATCGCGGATCAGAGCCGGCAGATCCTGAGTGGTGGTTTTGCGTTTGGGCGATTTGTTTGGAGCTGCGGCGGGATTAATAAATTTAGGCAGCGCTTTGGGAATTTGAATTTTAAAATCAGTTTCCCAAACATTGCGGATCAGTCCGATCACCAAGCCCACCGCGAAGGCGAAACAATTGGCGTATTGGTGGCTGAGCACCAGGCCGTGACGGAAATCGAACAGCCAGCCGCCGAGCACCAGCGCCAATGGTGCCGCCATCCAAACAGGGAGTTCGAAGGTGTGGCCGAGCCATTGAACTCGCAGTGTTTTGCCAAACCACGCAACAAAAAAGGCGCCGATTAGTCCCGCGAGCGCGCAGCCGAGCAAGGCCCATGGCAACGAATGACTTTTGTTCTGAAGAATCTCAACGTATCCCCCGGCCGTCGCACTGGTAAAAGCAGCCACCGCGGAAAAAGTCCGCCATCGGTCGACTGCTTGAAGTGAGTATCTACCCGTGCCCGCCATTACATTATCATTGTGACACAGAGGCGTGCAGGGCTAAACCCGCGGTCTCAAAATAAGACACTTTTATTAGGGATGGCTATCAACGGAGGACGTAACCGGCTTCAAAGCTTCTGGCGAAATCCAACGAATGCTTTCGACTTCATTTTCACGGGAGGAATTGTACCGAATCGAAATTCCGGCCGCCTCATCTTCAATGATTTTTGTAGACGAAATGTGATGGCTATTTTTCGGAGGACTTTGTTTTACCAGCGCAAATTTGGCGCCCCGAAAGCGCCTCTCGGCCTCATCCTTTATCATCCTGTCGTTTGGTTCCTGCGACAAATTGATGTGTTTTCCGACAACAAGGCCGGCCTTATCTATCCAAAATATTGTTTTAGGCACCTGGTATGATTTCCAATTGATATTGTACGTCCAAATTGCACCCTCCGCGTCTGACTGAGTCTCCGAGGGTTTGCCAAAAGCGCTCAGTACTGCGGATTGGTCAGCTCCAATCACGATAGCCTCGACTTTCTTAAGGTAATCGCGTTCAGTGAGCCGGCCGGATGCGCAGGAGGCCATCAAAGTAGACGTTACTAAAATTATTAAAATCGGCCAGGTTTTCATTTTTTTATCTTATCACCATATTCAATTGTGAACCAGTCGTACAATTGTGGATTTTTGAATTTTAGTTTAAAAGGTTCGTATACAAAATACTCCAGGTTATTCGCAAAGTCCTCGGCGGGTCCTTCATGGCTATCGGGCAATACAGCCCTTTCTCGACTCGACTTTAGTTCTGATACTCCACCCACTGTGACCTCTTTCCATTGGGCGGCCTGCTGATACACGACGGTTTCAAACTTCTTCATTTTTCGGAAATGCTCATGAGCCAATTCATGCAGCAAATAACGATCGAGGGGTATGTCATGCTTTTTGAAAGCAGAATCGTACAAGACGATGACTTCTTCGGCTGAACTAGCTGGATTACCCATCGTATGGGATTGGGTTGCCCTAAATAGCCGAATGGGCATCCACAATTTGTCGGAAATTTTCCCTAGCGCTTCAATTGTTCGAGAATTTTCCTGGGACGTCCAATTCTTGAATTTCTCCCTCTCGTGAGGCCATCCTTCTATTTTCCCGTTCGATATTTTTTCCGACCAGAAATCATAATTTTTACCCTTGGATCGGCAGAATCCCGTGACGTCGGCGGCGGAGTAGAAAACTCCACCTGCTTTGGTATACGCGGATCTAGGATGCGGCGAAACCCAATACTCTCCTGGCGGGCAGGTGTCGGCTAATGCACTCAAATGATAAAAGAAGAAAGTAAGAAGACAAAACTGCTTCATGCAGGAATCTAATAATGTTTTGCCACAAATACTTCAAGGAATTCTAGAGCGAATCTCGATTCCGGACGAAATTCCGGATTACGAACTCACCATGGCCATCGCTCTTGCCTTTGCCTGATCGAGATTTTGCAAAGAGGGCACTGAACCCTGCGCAAAATCCGGACGCCCGCCGCCTTTACCGCCAAGTGCGGTTGCAACTTCGCCAAGAATTTTACCAGCGTTTAATTTTCCCGTAAGGGATTTGCTAACACTCACAATCAACGGATAAGAGCCATCGCCCTGGCCGACTAACACAATGACCGCGTCCTTAAGCTTGTCCTGCAAGCGGTCCGATAAATCCGACAAAACTTTTCGGTCATCCATCGGAATGTCCGCAAACACCAAGCGGCCGCTGATGCCATTGGATTTAAAATTCTGCGCGCCTCCGGCGAGAGAATCCACATCGACATTTTTACCTTTGAGAGACTGCACTTCCCGCTGAAGTTGCTTGAGCTCGTCCTGTTTTTGCGCAGCCCATTCGGGCAAAGGAACGGTGGCGCCGGTCACTTTCCGGGCCTGCAGCGCTTCGCGCGCCAGGTTGATTAAATACTGAGCCGCTTTGTCGCCGGTGATGGCCTCAATCCGGCGGACGCCGGCGCTCACGCCGCTCTCGCTGACAATTTTAAACAAACGGATTTGCGAGACGTTGGCCACATGGGTGCCGCCGCATAACTCAACTGAGAAATCTCCCATTTGAATCACGCGCACTTCATCGCCGTACTTTTCACCAAACAGAGCTAGGGCTCCGCGTTCGATAGCGGCCTTTTGCGCCATCACGTCGGTTTTTACGGGAGCGCCCTTGCTGATCTCTTCATTCACCGCGTTCTCCACCATTTCAATCTCGGCGGCCGTCATCGGCTGATTGTGAGTGAAATCGAAGCGCAAACGTTCGGGCTCAACCAAAGAACCTTTTTGTTGCACGTGGACCCCAAGAATTTTCCGCAAAGCCGCATGCATTAAATGCGTGGCGGAGTGATTGTTGGCCGTGGCTTGGCGCTCTTTGGTGTTGACCACCAATTGCACCAGATCGCCTTTTTTCAGATGGCCATCGTCCACTTTCACGTGATGTAGAAAAACTCCATTTAATTTAGTGCAGTCGAGAACTTCCGCTTCGCCTGCGGCGGAGCGAATCACGCCGTGATCTCCAACTTGTCCGCCGCCCTCGGCGTAAAAACAGGTTTTATCGGTCAGGATCACGCCGTCGGAACCGGCGCGCAGTTCATTTACTTCTTGTTTGCCGTCACTCAAGGCCACAATCTTGGCGGCCTTTTCTTCAGTGCCGGTGTAGCCGGTGAACTCGGTGTCGCCAACAAGCTTTTGCACTTTTTGCGAGAA
>JANMVK010000645.1:0-4819 GCA_031392725.1 Pseudobdellovibrionaceae bacterium | reverse complement strand
CGCAGCGCGAAGCTGCGGATTTTTCAACGAGGGAGTCCATCATGAACAAGCACCGCCGGTTGCAGGAGATGATGCCGTTCTTCAGCGTTTTACTGTTAGTGGCCACGCTGTTCGGCCTGGTGCTGATGAAAATGGAAGTGCGCCGCATGGGCTACTCCGTTTTAAAGTCCACGCAGGAATACCGCAAGCTGCGCGATCAATACCGCTTGATGCAAATGGAATACGCGCGCCTCACCCGGCCCGATGTGGTCCGTAAATACGCGGTCTCGCGCCTGACCTTGAACGACGCGCGCAACGGTCAGATCATTCAACTCACGGGCCAAAAGCTCGCGATTCCCCAGTAAGCGATGAAGAGCCGGATCATATTTTTGTTTTCATGTTTTCTCGGGTTGTGGTCCATGCTGCTCATCCGCGCCATGTTCATTCAGATTTTTCCCGATGGGCGCCTGGAAAATTTAAAGCGCAAACAATTTGAAACCTCCGTGCAGATCCGCACCCGACGCGGCGCCATTCTCGACCGGTACGGAAAGGAACTCGCGGCCAGCGTGCCGGCCTATTCGCTATTCGCCGATCCGAAGCTGGTGAAGGATTCCTACAATCTGATCAACCGCTTAAGCAAACATCTCGATATTCCAAAATCCACTTTGCGCAAACGGCTGCGGGACCGCGACCGGCGCTTTGTGTGGATCCGGCGCCAGCTCAATGAAAAACAGCGCGATGAAATTAAAAAGTGGGGCGAGCCGGGTCTGGGTTTTGTCGAGGAGCCGAGGCGTGTGTATCCCAACGGCGGGCTGTTATCGCAAGTGCTGGGCTTTGTCGGCAGCGAGGGCGACGGACTTGAAGGTTTGGAAAAGCAATTTAACAAAAATCTCGAGGGAAAATTAAAAAGTATCCTGCTTCCGCGCGACGCCCGCGGCCGGCCGCTGCTCGAAGACGGACGGGCCCTTACCGAGGTTCCCGACGGCAGCGACTTGGAACTGACCATCGATCATGAAGTGCAATTCACGTTAGAGCGCGAATTGCATCAGATGGTAACTAAGTTTGACGCTGACGCCGCCGTGGGTTTGGTGATGGATTCCCAAAGTTCCGAAGTGCTGGCGCTGGCCAACTTGCCGGCATTTAACGCCGAAGACGGCGCGCGCGCCAACATTCAGGCCCGCCGCAATCATGTGGTCACCGACGCCTTTGAACCCGGCAGCACCATGAAAACATTTGTGGTGGCCGCGGGCCTGCGTGAGAACACGCTGAAGCCATCGACCCGTTACGATTGTGAAAACGGAAAAATGAAAGTGGGCGACCGGGTGATTAGCGAAGCCGACGTTCATCACAAATTCGGCGTGCTCTCGGCTACTGAAATTCTGGCTTTCTCGTCCAACATCGGCGCCACCAAAATTGCGTTCGAAGTCGGCGCCGAGAAATTTTATAAAACTTTAGTCGACTTTGGCTTCGGCGGAAAAATCGGCATTGAATTGCCGGGTGAGGCCCGCGGAATTTTAAATCCACTGCCGTGGCGGCCGCATCTGCTCGCTAACATCGCCTTCGGCCACGGCATCGCGGTGACGCCGCTGCAATTGGCCGCGGCTTACGGCGCCATCGCCAATGGCGGAGTGCTAAAAAAACCACTGCTGGTGAGATCGATCCGAACGCCCGGTGCCGATCCGCAATTGTTCCAGGCCGAAGAAATCCGCAGAGTGCTGTCCGTCACCGAGGCCGCCACCATGCGCCTGATGTTAAACGCCGCCACTGAGGAAAAAGCCACCGGCGCGCTGGCGCGGATTCAAGGTTATTATGTGGCCGGCAAAACCGGCACCGCGCAAAAAGTCGACCCGGTCAAAGGCGGCTACGCTAAGAACGCCTACATTTCCAGTTTCGCGGGCTTTGTGCCCGCGCACAATCCGCGTTTTGTAATTTTCGTCGCCATCGACAATCCGAAAAAGGCTTATTACGGTTCGCAGGTGGCCGCACCCGTATTCGCGAAAATGGCCCAGTACCTGGTCCGCCGCGCGGGCCTGCAGCCGGTGCTAATCTCGGAAAGCAATGTGATCCCCGCGCAGAGCGACCGCGCCCGCAGCGAATTGCAAAGCGAAGCGGTGGATGAAATCAAACGCCTCCATGAAATTGCCAATCCTCTCCCGATCGGGACAACTCCGGTGTTTCCCAATTTGCGCGGGCTCACTCTGCGCGAGGCATTGAATCGCATCCGGCCCAACGTTAACCGCGTCGATATTCGGGGCCACGGTTTGGTGGTGCGCACGGTTCCCGAGCCGGGCGCGGACTTTTCGAAAAAACGGAGTGTCCGTTTAATTCTGGAAAATCCGTGAAACTGGCTCAGCTTCTGTCCCTTTTTCCGCAATTAAAATGGGGCGAGGCCTCCAATGCCGAAGCGGTGGAGGTCACGCAAGATTCGCGTGCCGTGAAAGCCGGGACCGTATTCGTCGCCATTCGCGGAACCAGCGGTGACGGACACGAGCACCTAGCCGCTGCCGCCCGCCAAGGCGCCGTCGCCCTGGTGGTGGAGGATGAAGCGGGAATTCCAGCCGATTACAAAGGCGCCCTGGTCAAAGTGCCAAACACGCGTCAGGCGCTGGATCTTATCGCGCAAAGATTTTTTGGTGAGCCGGCCAAACAACTTTTCTGTGTGGGGGTGACCGGCACCAACGGCAAAACCACAATCACCTACATGATTGAAGCAATTTTTTCGAAATTCGGCTGGCCCACGGGCGTGATGGGCACCATCGATCATCACTTAAAACAGAAGCAGTGGCCGAGCGGATTGACCACGCCCGATGCCCTCACGCTTCAATTACGTTTGGCGGAATTTGTCGCGCTCGGCGCGCAGGCCGCGGCTTTTGAAGTGTCGAGCCACGCGCTGATGCAGCATCGGGCCGACTCGTTGCCCTTTGCCGTGGGAGTTTTCACCAACTTCACTAGGGACCACTTGGACTATCACGGCACCATGGAAAATTATTTTGCCGCCAAGGAACGTTTGTTTTCCGAACTGCTCGGCCGCCACAACGGGGTCAACGTGGCGGTCCTTAACGCCGACGATCCCGCGATCCGAAATGTGCGGGTCAAGGAAGGCGTGACCACGTGGTGGTACGGCGCGGGCGTCGATCATCCCGCGGATTTTTCGTTTCGCGCTTTAAAACAAGATTTAAACGGCACACTTTTTCATTTGGTCACTCCGCGCGGCAATACTGAAATTCATTTGCCCTGCACAGGTCTGCACAATGTTTACAATGCCGTGGCCGCGACGGCCGCAGCACTCGCCGCGGGCGTGTCACTCAGCACTGTGCAAGGCGCCCTATCGCAATTCCGCGGTGCCCCAGGACGCTTGGAACGAGTGGAAAATGGCCGCGGCCTGCATATTTTTGTCGATTACGCTCACACTGATGACGCGCTGGCTACAGTGCTGAGGGCGCTGACCGATGTGCGCGCGCAATCGGCAAATCCTGCAAAAATCATCACCGTATTTGGCTGTGGCGGCGACCGCGACCGGGGCAAACGCCCGCTGATGGCCAAGGCCGCGGCTCAATATTCCGATTCACTGGTGATCACCTCGGACAATCCCCGCACTGAGGATCCACTGATGATCATCGAGGAAATTAAAACCGGTGTGCCGCACGAATGGAAAGGCCGGTTGGTCATCGAACCCGATCGCAGGAAGGCCCTTTCGCTAGCCTTGCAAATGGCCACGGAAGGTGATGTGATTTTGGTGGCCGGCAAGGGTCACGAGGATTATCAAATCATCGGTGATCAAAAACATTCTTTCTCAGACCTCAACGTAGTAGTGGAATTGCTGAATGAATAAATGGACCTGCACAGTTCAAGAATTGACGACGGCGACGGGCGGGCAAGTTTTGTCTCAAGTCCCGGCCGCATTTGAACGTGTGGGAACCGATTCGCGCTCGGATTTGACCGGCCGTTTATTTGTGCCGTTAAAAGGCGACAAGTTCGACGCTCACGATTTTGTCCCGCAGGCGGTGGAAAGAGGCGCGACCGCGGTCCTGGTCCACCAGTGGCGCGAAGAGTGGCAGCCGCTGCTCAACAAAGCCACCTTCATCAAGGTGCCGGACACCCTTCAGGCGTTGCAGGCCTTCGGCCGATTTTGGCGGCGCAGGAATAAATTCAAAGTGCTCGCTGTCACCGGTTCCAACGGCAAAACATCGACCAAGGAATTCGCCTTCGCGATGATGCGCAATAAATTTAAAACTTGCGCCTCCCACGGAAGCTACAATAATCACTGGGGCGTGCCGCTTTCGATTCTTGAAGCTGGGCCTGAGATCACCCATTTGATTTTGGAAATGGGCATGAATCACTCCGGAGAAATTTTCCGGCTGTGCATGATCGCCGAGCCGGATGTAGTAGTGGTGACCTCGGTCGGACGCGCGCACATCGGTGAACTCGGCAGCCAGGAAAATGTGGCCAAGGCTAAAGAGGAAATTTACGTGGCCTGTTCCAATGCCATGCAAATTTTCAACGTCGACAATGAATGGACCATACGCATGCATGCGCGCTCCCATGGCAATAAAATGACCTTCTCCGCTTTTAAGCCGGGAGTGGATGTTCACTTTCGCGCCCAGCGCATCGGCTGGGAGGGTCTTGATATCGTCGGACACATCCGTAAAGTGCCGGGGCAATGCTGGGTGCGCGTGTTGGGCCGGCAAAACGTTTCCAATTTGATGGCTGCCGCCAGTTTGGCGCTGAGCGCGGGCATGACGCCGGAAGAAATTTGGAAAGCCATGACGGAGATCACCGACACCTCCTGGGGCCGCAACCAAATTCTGCATATGCAAAACGGAGCCAAAGTTTTGTGGGA
>JANMVK010000608.1:0-9918 GCA_031392725.1 Pseudobdellovibrionaceae bacterium | reverse complement strand
GCCGAAAGAGTTTACGCTGAGCTGGTGATGCAAGTCGGAGACCTGTTGAAAAGACAAGTCGTTCCGACATGGCTGATGGTGCTGGACAGATATCTGCAAAGGCTAGATCAGGAAAACAATCTTTCAAAGGGCACGGTCTATAAGCGCGACAAAGTTCTAAAGCGCCATACTCTGCCCAACTGGGAGAGCAAGTTGATCGATGAAATCACGGGTCAGGACATTAAGAACCTAATGGAGGAGAAACTTCGCGATGGTTCTGAGTCTCACCGCAAGTTTTTCCTCAAGGGCATCCGTGCAGTGTTTCAATATGCCGTCGAGGAGGGCACCCTAGTTCGCAATCCTACACCGACAATGAGATTCAAGGTCTCAGACAAAATAAAATCCGTTCTAAACGAACAGCAGATTTTAATTTTGTTGCGGAAGGCGCAGGAGTTGGGCTGGGAATGGTATCCCCACTACGCGGTCGCGTTGTACACGGGGCTCCGAAGTGGCGAATTGTACGCGTTGACTTGGCCAAATGTGAATCTTGAGAAACGGCAAATTCTTGTTAATTGCTCGTGGAGTAGCAAAGATGGATTCAAATCTACCAAATCAGGGGATGATCGAATCGTTGAAATTCCAATGCCGCTAGTCCCTTTATTGGCAGAATTAAAACTACGATCAAGTGATGAAGAGTTTGTCCTGCCCCGGATGTGGAAGTGGGATCAAGGTGAACAGGCCCGAGAACTGCGGCTGTTTTTGCGGTCGATTGGACTTCCTGAGGTTCGCTTTCACGACCTTAGGGCAAGCTGGGCAACATTGCTTTTGAGCAAGAATGTCCCGCCAAGCAAAGTCATGTCGATGGGAGGCTGGAAGGATATGGACACAATGATGATCTATATGAGGAAGGCGGGAATCGACATTGTCGGCGCAACCAGTTGCCTCGACTCAATGCAGATTCACGGATTCCAGCCCGCAAAAGTGCTAGAATTTACGAAAATGTAGTAACTGTAGTTTTTGAGGGGAAACAGGGGTTGGAATCACTTAAGAATTTCAATCTCCGAAGCCCCTACCAAATTCCATAACACTACCTTTGGGTAGCTTGAATATTGGCTTTGATCGGCCAAGACCTAACGCCAAAGCGCAAGACATCAACTGGGTCTCAATGCTCCCGTAAGGTTAGTTAGTTTCCCAGTCCCTTGGACGCGCAATTCATGAAATCGCGCGGCCATTGTTGTTCGGACGTATTCGAGAGCGGCCTTTGGCGATTCGATCTCAAAAAGTCCTTGCCTCTGTCTGAAATCGAAAAGCTGATCCGTAAGCAACATAGCGCAGGCTGTAAATAGGTTCTCATTTTTAATACTCGGCTCAGCGCCTGACTGAATATCGTCAATCACAAATTGAAACGCTTCAAGATTGGCCTTTTCAGGAGCATTTTTAAAAAGCACCACGGCGTCGCCGTAGACTAGAAAAAGGTTCTTCAAGTCCTCCCAATGGCTTTCGGCTCGGGCCTCCGAAAACCAACTTTCAGCCTGCTCTAACTCACACCAAAAGGGAATCATGCCGGATGATTAACTCGTATCCGAGGAATGTTAGACAGAGCACTTCTGAAAATGGTCCCAACGGTTGCGTTTGGTCGGGCGTCTGCCAATAGGGCTGCCGGGCTAAAGGTATTCCAATATAATACTTTTTTACCGGCGAAGGAGCCCTTATCCGTCTCGGATTTCAAAAATGAAAACACCTTAGACGTATAAGTCGTGTCCAGCTGAATGCCACTAAGCGCACGGACTTGATTGATTAAAGACTCCGAATTTTCCAGCGGCGACCCATAGATCACCGGACCATTGTCGCGCAAATCCACATCCGTTATGGAAACACGAATCCGCGCATTCAACAGTTTAAGCGCTTGGTTCGCCAAATAAGAAACATGCGGCCGGTTGCACACTATCTTGTCCACGCAGCGCACGCCGATCACACGAGTGCGCAGCCCGCGCAGTTTAATTCCGGCGATGAGACCGGCCATGGTGCCGCAGGTTCCGGCTCCGACAATCAACACATCGGGCTCCGGGACTTCACCGCGCTCGATTTGACCGGCCAATTCAAAAGCCGAGGCGATGTGGCCGAGTACACCCAAAGCGCTCGAACCTCCCGGAGAAATCAAGTAACTGTGCTGGTCGCGGTAAAGTTCTCTTTGCCCAAGCAGAGTGGCTTTGATCGGAGCCATGTAGTGACCGCCACTGACGGTGGTCACGCGCGCGTTGTGACGAAGGCAAAACGCCGCTTGGGCGTTGATCAGCTCGCTCTGGGCCGGCACGAAATTAATTAACTCCAGCGGCAAGCCGATTTTTCCGGCCTGCGCCGCCAGTGCCGCCGCGAAATTGGAGCCGCGCGGAGCCACGGTGATCAGGCGCTGAGCGCCCTGCCGGATCGCATCTCCCAAAATAAATTCCAAATTTCGAACCTTGTTGCCGCCGTAGATGGTGTCGGTGAAATCTTCGCGCTTGATCTGCAGCCCGGAAATTCCCAGCCATTGACCTACGCCGGACAATTCATAAACGGGCGTGGGCTCCTGAATGATTTTTAGTTTGGGATAGAGATTGAACTCCGGTGGCAACTCCATCGGAGTAACATAGATCTAATCATTGTTAATTTAAATCGAACTAAAGTTAACGATTGTTAACCAATGGTACACAATTGCGTTACGGGCAACCATGCTCCAGCAAATCCTTGGCCTCCGGTTCCTCTCGATTCCGCATTTGATAATGCGACACCCATTTAAACTCCACCAGACCATGGACGCTGGTGCTGCCGAAGTGACGGCAGAGATACTCCCGGAGCGCGACTGTCACACGGGGATGGGCTGATAGCTGCTGCGCGAAGGTAAGAGCTTTCAACCAATAGCGGTTGCCGCCGAATTTCGCTTCATACAGGTCTGCGGGCCATTCACCATCGTAAGGCGCCCCAAGTTTTCCGTCCGGCACCAACACTTCAAGCCAACCCTCGGATCCGCGTCCCATAATTTGCAGCCATCTTGAAGCCGAAGTGCCGCTCGCGAAGTGGCTGAAGACCAATAAAAATCCGCTGCGGGCCACAAGTTGGTCCCTGAGTGGTTGAATCCGGCCATGACTGACTCGTTTCACTCCCGCATTACAATAAAAAACGGCCAAAACTAATAGCATCGCCGTTCCCACCTTGCGCAACAGCGGTCCATCACTCATGGCCGAGCGCACAGGATTGGCGAAGCCCACCTTTTCCCAAAATAGGGCCGGGAGAAACGGCAGCCAAGACGCCATACAAATCAGCGAGAGCTCATCAACCCGCATAACAGCGAGAATTATGCCGTGAAACGCGATCATAAAAACGGTCAGCGCCAGCCGCGCCCGTGCATTGAAGAAAAATGCGAAGAGCAAAATCGGCACCAGCACTTCCACGACGGGAACCGCCTTCGATAAGTAATGGAGAGCCCCCGACGAATCGGTCAAAAATTCGGCCCACGGCCTTGTGCTCCTGGAGTCCGACAGATAAGCTTCGAGCGCCCTCCCGTGCCACCACTGACCCCAGTTTTTACTTAATCCCGCGATCCAATAAGTCAGGCCGATAAACGCGGTGTAGGCCACGGCAAATGGCAGCACCGCTGCCATAAGGTAAAGCCAGGGCATATAGCCCTCAAATCCTGTGACTAATAACGGAAATCGCAAATTGTGCGACAGTGAAAGAAAGGTGAGAATCAGTAAAACATGACGAGTCCGAATGCCAAAGCACAAAAGTCCACCAAGCAAGAGGGTGAGGACCACGAGAAAATATTGAAATGGATCAGCGCTGAACCAAAAGTGCGGGCTTAGCCACCGCGCCAAGACACCAGTGGATGGCACAATCACACTCTCACTCATAAAGCCCGAAGCCGAGTAAAAAGATTTGAAATTAAACAGCCGGGCCACGGACATCCATATGGTGAGTAGCCCGAGCGCGATCCGCAGGGTCACCACCGACCGGTTATCAAACTGAAAACGTGCAAGCGCGTTGATCATATTTCCACTCCCTAATTTAAAGGCAAATTCTCAAATACCATTCCCGAAGGACTTTTGTGCAAAGCCACTTTAGAGCGCTGGTAGGAATCAGGATCGTTAAGAAATTTATCGATCCGCTCCGCTTTAAATTCACTTAATACACAATTTTTATCCAAGCCTTCGGGCAACTCGGTTTTACTACGCATAATTAAACACGGGATTCCCAAGTACGCGCACTCCGTTTGGTTGCTGCCACCGTCGGTGAGCACATGGTGGGCACCCGCGAGTAAATGCACAAATCGCGTATAGGATTGCCGGCCCAGCAGCTTCACGCCGCCCTTAAGCAAGCGCTCTTTGACCGCCGGATCAGAATTAATTTTGGCCTCCGTCGGCGGATGCATAACAAAATACACCGGATAGCGGACCGCGGCCTTAATCGAAGTCTCCACAATTTTTTGCCAGTACTCACTTGAGTGTAGATTTTCAAAACGGTGCAGATTGGCCACGATGTATTTTCCCTGTGGCAAATCATCGGGCCGCGGTTTGCTCAATGTCGCCAGCAAAGCATCATAAACGCTATTTCCACCCGTGACCACGATGGTGCCTTTTTGCTTTTCCTCGCGCAGATGATTGGCGGCGTTTTCATCGGGCGCGAAGTGATAATGGGTCAGACGCGAAACGATCCGGCGGTTGATCTCTTCTGGAAACGGACTCCAAATGCTCCCCGAGCGCATCCCCGCCTCGACATGCACCACCTTACATCCCAACAGGCGGGCTTGAATGGCACCAAGCAAGGTCGAAAACGTATCCCCATGAACAAAACAATAATCGATCTTATCCGGAGCGAAGCCGATTTTTTTCTTTATGATTTTCCGGATTTTCCAAGGGGAATGAAATAAATTGCGCGCCATCCAGCGCATGGCCTGCATGGAGGAATGTAAATCAGTCGCCTTGTCATCAAATGTGAAGGCCCGTTCGCGCGGCAATTGAAAGTCATCATATTGATTCCAGAAATTAGTCGAACCTTGCCCGGTGGACCACAAACACCAGTCCAATTTACGTTTTTGCGCCTGGTCGATGACCGGATACATCTTAATTAGCTCGGCGGCGGTGCCCATGATGAACCACAGTCTCATGGGCTAAGTCTAAGAGTTGCGTTTACCAGCTGTCATGGACTTTCTTGATATAGATACTACCTATTACCCCTATAGCCTCAAGCCCATTCTCAACTATGGCTAACTTTGCTATTAAGATTGCAGGAGGGGAATACCCAATGAAACACTTAATTATCGCGTTACTTATCCTGTCTTCGAATGCCCATGGCGCCGCCAAAGAAGGGGCCTACAAACTGGATCCCGACCACACCAACATCGGATTTGAGGTCGGCCACCTCGGAATCAGCTTCGTGGTTGGACGCTTCAACAAATTCACGGGCGAGGTGAACTTCGCGCCCAATGGTGAGTCCAAGGTGGTCATCGACATCGATCCGTCGAGTGTCGACACCAAAGTCGCGCAACGGGATTCGCACCTGCGCTCGGCTGATTTTTTTAACATCGCGCAATTTCCCAAAGCGAAATTTGAATCCACCTCGGTTCAATATGACGCCGAAGGAAATCCGAGCTCCATCACCGGCAATTTGACCCTCCATGGGCAAACTAAACCTGTGACGTTAACCGTGAAACCCATCGGCACCGGCAATGGTCCGCTCGGTGAATATCGCGCCGGCTTCCACGCCGTCACCACCATCAAGCGCTCGGACTTCGGCATGACATCCCTGCTTGCCGTGGCCGGTGACCAAGTGACCCTCACCATCAATGTGGAAGCGATTCATCAGTGATCTACCGGGGCGTTCTCGTTTTTTTGGGAATGCTTTTGTGCTTGGGCTGCGCACCGCCCAAGCACAGCACCTTTAAAAACGTGACGGCAACGGAATTGAAGGCCGCACAACTTAAGCCCTTGTTCGATCATCCTGAAAATATCGACTACAAAATCGTAAAAAAAGAGGTGACCGGTCTGTGCATGAACTGCCACTCACTGGACAGTGAGTTTAAAGATATCAACGCCATTACTTATTCGGCCAATATGACCAGCTATGCTACTTTGTTTAATCCGTTTACGCCCATTGTTGTTAAAGGCAATCCGCTGGAGAGCAAGTTGTTCGGGGCCATTGCGGTCACCCAGAGCATGCCCCCCGCGAAAGGCGGGTATGAACCACTGGATGGATTGCGCCTTAAGCTGGTTCGGCTGTGGATTTTAAACTGCGCCATTGAGGATAAGCAGGCGTTGGGCAATGAGGTGCTGACGCCCGATCCCGAAAACCCTGACAAAGTCCGCCACTGCGACTAGGATCGGGTGCATGTGCGCTCAATACCGGATTAAAGCTAAAATTAAAGACCTGGAATTTTATTTCAGCGTGACGGTCGAAGATATTATCGATTGGATCGATCATATGGTGCCGCATAATTTTGCTCCGGTCTTAACAGGGGATAATTTGCGGCTGATGAAATTCTCACTGCTCCCCGCTTGGAGTAAAGATCCCAAAGTTAAATTCGCCACTCACAACGCGCGAATCGAAACCATCGCTGAAAAACCCACATGGAAAAAACCTTTTTTAAGAAATCACTGCGTGGTCCCGATGAGTGCGTTTATCGAACCGATTTACCAAGGCGAGCTCGCCGGAAATATGGTGGCCTTCAACTCCGGCACCCTATTGTGCGCCGCTGGCATCTATGACACTTGGACCAATCGCCAAACCGGCGAGATCATCGAATCGTTCGCGGTGATCACCTCGGAGCCCTGTGAATTTGTGCGCGACGTGGGTCACGACCGCCAGCCGGTGTTTTTGGACAAGGACAGCGCCTTAGAGTGGACCAAATTGGGCGGCGACTCCGAGAACCTGCTGTCGTTTTTAAAAGAAAAGGCCATTGTGCCGCAGCTCACGACCTCAATCGAGAGGCCGTTAAAAGCGGGCTGGCAGAAGAGAATCCAGGCATGAAGGAATTTGGCTTACAATTACTTAGCAGCAGGCTGCCGGGGCACTTGAGCGGGATATTGGCCGCGGAAGGCCTTTAATTTCTCGGTCATTTTGTCGCGTTTCCATCGTTCAATTTCCAACGCGCACTGCGGGCAGGAGTTAACCGCGGTCACGCAGCTCTCCCGGTTGAAATTGCTCAGGCAAAAATATTCAATCTGGCGGCCGGCTAAATATTTTCCCAATTCCCAATCAGAATCGGCGGCCATCGAAAGTCCATAGTTGGTGAAAAAACTCGAGACAAAAGTAAG
Organism: Pseudobdellovibrionaceae bacterium; assembly: GCA_031392725.1. Lineage (GTDB taxonomy): Bacteria > Bdellovibrionota > Bdellovibrionia > Bdellovibrionales > UBA1609 > JALHOQ01. The sequence continues at coordinate 2,650 of JANMVK010000608.1, read as the reverse complement.
GAAGGCAAAGGCCCAGATCGCGGCGCGCGGTTTGAGGAGGCGCGGCGCGACCACCCACCAGAATAATCCGGCCGCGGCTATGGACACCGCCATGATTCCGACCACGATTACAAATCCCCAAAGCCCGAAACTGCGGCCATAGGAAAAAGCCGGATCAAAAAACGCGAGAATAAACCGCAGAATAAAGGCCGCGGCGCCCACGTAAACGTAAATCATACTGTTCTAAATCGGAACATTTCCGTTGTGACTTCAGTCCTGAATTTTTATTTGGCGCTGAGGTTGGATATCGCTTGTTCGTTGGCATAGGCGCCTTGGGGCGAGAAGACACTGCAGCGCCCGGCATTGTAGGCCAGGTACGGATCGTAGAATATTTCCGAACAGCGTGAGACTGCGGTCGAGTTGCCCGCCACGCCGTAGAATAGTGCACCTGGTCCGGTTCCAAGAATCGGAAGTCTAGGAGCGAGAACCCGGCCCGTGGCCTCAAGGGCTGTTGCAACCGTACTCACCGCGCGATTGCCGGGATCGGGATCGATTCCTCCGCCGACCAATTTAGTGGCGACACCCGCAATTGGCGCGACTGATTCGAGCGCTCCACCAACGGATTTGACCGCCGCCGAAGGCGCGTGACCCGCGAGTTTTCGCGCTTGCTCGGCGATTTGCTCCGCGACAGTTTGCGGAGTAATTGGAGCGGCGCCGGTGGGTGTAAGGCTATCGGGTCCTGCGGCGATTTGATCTAACCGTTGCTGCATTTCCTCAGAGCTGTTGGCGAAAATTCGGGCTTGGCCGGCGTTGCACGCCGCCGCGTTGTTAAACGCGGAATCCGAGGTGTCCATTACGCTCTGAAGACTCAATTGATCTTTGTGGAGTTGGAGCGTGCGATCCAACGCCGCCTTGTGCTGTTGCGTGAGCTGTTCAACCTGCGGACGAAGTTCGGCAATGCGCGCTTGATCGTTGGCCACCGCGGCCAAACGCAGTTCTTCTTGGCGCTGAGTTCGTTGGGTGCTTGCGGTTTGCACAGCCTCTTGCTGAAGTTTCAATTCAGCCTCCAGCTTCTTTTTCTCGGCACTGCAAGCTTCACGGCTGCGGCCTTGCCCTTGCTGGCAGGTCCGGGCCTGATTGCTGTAACGTTCATTCAATCCGTTAAACGCCGTTTGTTGCGCGCGTTCGTACGTACCCAAACCAGCCCGGGGAGTCGCGGCGGCTTCCGTCACAATTCGTTCCCGTTCGCGGTCGTTGGTGTCTTGGTTGGCGAAACAGCCTTCCGATGTTTGGCGAATGGCGGAGGCACAAGCTTCCGGAGTTCGAAAGGTAGGATTGGCCCGCGGCGGGCTTGCAAGCGACGAGGCCACTCCGTCACGATCGCTGCCCATACCCGGGCAGGTCGACGTCAAACCTGCCGGCAACTGAGCGGCGAAAGAAGAAATGGAAAAGGAGGCAAACAATATTAGGACTGATAGTGTGTGCACCATTCATAGATATTAGCGAAATCCACGGAAACTCTGGCGAAATTTTACGGTTTTGCATCAGATTGAGACAGGTCGTCTCATCCTTATATAAGGGGGCCCAGAGTCCGCGTCAGATTAACCCGGTCTACGGGCTTAGGGATATGGCCGCTGAAGCCTTCGAGAGGGCCTTCCGACAATGTCACCAAGGGAGTGTGATTGCCGTCCGACCGCAATTCGCGCATCACCGTGAATCCATCCATGCGTGGATCCATCAAAATCGCGTCGTATTCTCCAAGTTTCGCCATGGCCAAACCCTCACGTCCGGCGGTGGCGACATCGGCCCTGGCTCCGCACAATGACAACAGTTTAGTGACGTAGAGTTGATTGTCCGAATTGTCATCGATCAACAAAATGCGTTTACCATGAAGCTTTAGTTCCGGCAGAAGCTGCGCTTCCGAACTGCGCACGGCCAAGTCCAAAACATCTTCTATGATCCGGGCCAAATAACGGGCGTTGCGGGAAATGGCCGCGCGGTAATCCGCGAGTTCCCCCTCACTCGCATCGTTTTCGTCAAGCAATTCGGTGAAACCCAAAATTGAGCCGAGAGGCGTGCGAATTTCATGACTGACGTTAGCCAAAAATTGACTCTTGGCCTGACCGGCGTTTTCCACGGCCAACTTGGCCTCAAGAAGCATCCGCTCAATGGATCTGCGCTCGGCCACTTCGTGCTGCAAAGCCATGGTCCGCTGCTGAAGTTCCGCGATCAGCCGGTTGTAGGACGGCGTCTGTGGGAGGTCGTCATGCTTTTCACTGGGTAAAACATGGCTATGAGCGCTGCACACCCGGCGAAACGCTTGTTGCGCGCCTTCGTGCTTGAAGTTGTCCATGTTGTAGCCGCATAAAAGTGAAAAGGAATAAGTCTTGAGCAATTCATTCCACAACTGTTCAAGAGCCACCGTGCCCTCTAAATTTCCTTCACTGAAAAGAATGTTCACCATTTCGCCATAAACTCTCAGTGCCGGAAATGCGGCGCTCAAGGTCTTAATCTCTTGCTCAATATTTTTTTTGAACAATTCCGCGTCGGGTAATCCGGCGTTCATAAACTGCGACAGGCAATCGTGGGCGTTAAACATCTTAAATTGGCCGCTACTAATGGCGGGCGCGGGATCAATATCAAAATTGGCCAGATAGTTGAGGATGGATTC
>JANMVK010000587.1:0-4855 GCA_031392725.1 Pseudobdellovibrionaceae bacterium | reverse complement strand
TCTGCTACGCCCCAGTGCGGGGCGGGTGCTGGTGGAAGGCCAGGATCTCAACTCCCTGTCACAGGAACAGCAGGCCGACCTGCTGCTGAAAATGGGAATGTTATTTCAAAAAAACGCGCTGTTTGATTCGCTCAGCGTGGCTGAAAACATCGCTTTTCCGCTCCGTGAGAAAACCAAATTGACCGAAAAGGAAATCCAGGACCGCATCACATTTTTTCTCGAGGCGGTGGCCATTCCTCATGCCCGCGATCTGTTTCCCGACGAAATTTCCGGGGGTATGCAAAAACGCTTAGGTATCGCGCGCGCGCTCGCCTTGCAGCCGCAAATCGTGCTGTATGATGACCCCACCGCCGGCCTCGACCCCATCACCAGCCGCCTGATCATTGAACTGATTCTGCAATTGCGGCGCGAACAAAAATCCACGGTGGTGGCGGTGACCAACGACATGGCCCGCGCCTACCAAATGGCCGACCGGGTGGCGATGGTGGTGGATGGCGAGCTGATTATCACCGGCGACAAAAGCTCAACGCTCAAACATAAAGATCCGCGCGTAATTCAATTTGTCCGCGGCCTGCTCGACGGTCCCCTGACTGAGGCGCACCCATGATTTCATTTCAACAAGTGCGCAAAAGTTTCGGCGAACGCGAAGTGCTTAAAGGCATCACCTTCGAGGTTCCCGAGGGACAAATCCTGTTTATCCTCGGCACTTCGGGGACCGGCAAGAGCGTGCTGCTCAAAAATATCGTGGGCTTGCTGCACCCGACGTCGGGCAAAATCATCGTCGATGGCGAAGATGTTTCAAATCTCGAAGAGGAAGCCTTGTTTCCTATCCGCCGCAAATGCGGAATGGTTTTTCAGCATCCGGCACTGTTTGATTCGCTCACAGTGTTCGATAATATCGCCTTCGGCCTGCGCAAACATCATCCGGAATATAACCAGGGCAAAGTCGAGGCGCGCGTACTCGAATGCCTGTCGCTGGTGAATCTGCGCAGCTCAATCGCCGGCAAAAAGCCTCAAGAGATTTCCTACGGCATGCAAAAGCGCGTGAGCTTGGCGCGCACGGTGGCGGTCAGCCCCAAGATTTTATTGTTTGATGAACCCACCACCGGTCTGGACCCGGTCACCACCAAAGCCATCAATCATTTGATTTTGGAATTGTCGCGAAAGTTAAAGACGACGTCGCTGGTGGTGAGCCATGATATGCAGTGCGCGCTCGATATCGCCGATCACATCATTGTGCTGGATAAAGGGGCGATCGTGGATCAGGGCTCGCCGGCGGATCTAAAAAAGAGCAAACACCCGCTGGTAGTGGATTTTCTAAAAGAGGCTGTGGATGCTGAAGGCACTTAGGGACATCAACGATGACATCGGCGGCTGCATGCTGTTCTTGCGTGACGTGGTGCGCACTGGATTCCGCTCGCCGTGCAGTTTCGAGAGCGTGTGCGATCAGATCTGGCGCGTGACTCTGCAATCGCTGCCCACCACCGGTATGGCGGGCTTTTTTGTCGGGGCCATTATGACCGTGCAATTCACCATGCAAATCAAAGCTTTCGGCGCACTCGGTTATCTCGGTGGGCTCAGCACCTCAGCCACGGTCCGCGAAGTCGGCCCGCTATTGATCGCGTTTTTACTAAGTGGAAAAGTCGGCGCTTTCACATCGGCCGAGCTCGGCACCATGCGGGTGACCGAACAAATCGACGCCATCCGCTGCCTCGGCGCCAATCCCATTCAGGAAATTATTTTGCCGCGCTATTTGGGCATTATTATTTCCAGTTTCTTTTTGCTCGCCGCCGGCCTGTGCATGTCGGTGTTCGGAGGAATGTTAATGGGCGCCGTGTTCTCCGGCATTAATCCTGACGAATACATCCGCCACATTCCCACCATCGTGACGCCTTTTTCCATCGGCAGCGGACTGTTTAAATGTTTGGTCTTCGCGCTGGTGCTGGCGTCCGTGTGCACCTACAAAGGTTACACCACTTCAGGCGGCGCCAAGGGTGTCGGCCGCGCCGTGGTTTCCACCGCGGTGATGACCATGGTCGGAATCGTCGTCACCGATTGGATCACGAGCTTAATCAGTGAAACCGCGATGACCATGTTCGGTGGAGCGGCTTTATGACGGCGGCCGGTTACTTGTGGCAAACCTCCAAAGCGACGTTCTCCCCGCCTTACCGCTGGAAGGATATTTTTATTCAGCTCGAGTTCGTGTCGTGGCAATCCCTCCCGGTGGTGCTGTTCTGCCTGTGTTTTGCCGCCATCGTGACCATTATGGAATCTTCGTTCCATATGAAAATCGTGGTGCAAAACGATGCTTTGGTGCCCGGTTTCGCGGCTCTCCTTATATTACGGGAACTTGGGGCGGTGGTTTCAGCACTGTTGTTGACCTCGCGCGTGGGCGCCGGCCTTGCCGCCGAAGTGGGCTCCATGCAGATCACGGAACAAGTCGATGCGCTCCGCATGTTGGGGATTGATCCGATCCGTTTTCTTGTCGTGCCCCGCCTGATTGCCTGCACCGTGGGCGGTTTTATGCTGAGCTTGATCGCCAACCTGAGCTGCCTGTATGCGGCGATGATGGTGAGTGAACTCAAGTTAGGCTACTCCAGCGGCGCGTTTATCACCGGCATGCGCGCCTTCGTGGATTTTCAGGATTTGATATTTGCGTCAATCAAAGGCGCTGTGTTTGGCGCTGTCATCCCTCTCATCAGTTGTTTTTTTGGATTTCGCTGTCAAAGTGGAGCTGAGGGTGTCGGACTCGCAACAACCAACTCGGTGGTGGCCTCGTCCGTCTCGATCATCTTTTTGGATTTTGTGTTAACGTATTTGTTCTCTCATTTTTATTAAGAGGTAATGGCCATGAAGCCACAGACCAAAGTTGGGATTATGTTCTTGGCCGCCACCGTAATGGTGGTCATCTTCGCGTTCGCGCTGGGAGTGGTGCAACCGTTCTCCAACTCGCACGAAATTCAAGTGGCCTACAATTTCGCCGGCGGTATTGAAGTCGGATCTCCCGTCCGTGTGATGGGCATCAAAGTCGGCAAAGTGCGCTCCATTCGTTTTGAGCCGGATTTCAAGATGCCCGAAACCAATGAAGAGGTTAAACTCGTCATCACCATCTCCATCGACAAAAAAGCCTGGCCCACGATCCGCAGCGACTCGCGCTTCTTTATTAACTTGGCCGGCGTGATCGGCGAGAAGTTTTTAGAAATTTCGCCCGGATCCCTCGATAAACCCGAACTTACCGCCGGCACCACCATCCGTGGTGAGGATCCTCCGCGCATTGATCAGCTGATTTCGCAAAGTTACGCGCTGGCAGGCAAGATGCTTGAGTTTGTGAACCGCAACGAAGGTTCCGTGATCGGCACCATCGAAACGCTCAATAAACTGGTCGTGAACTTCGATAAGATGCTCAAACAGCTCGAAACCACGTCGAAAGACCCGCAAGTTCACCGGATTGTGAGGAATCTCAGCACAATTATGGAAGATGGCGCGTTTTTCAGCCAAAAGGTCCGCAGCGAAGAGGGAATCAAGACCCTGGTGCTGATCAACGATTTAATCCGCAGGCTGGAGCCGTTAGACGGCAAAGCCATTAAGAAGTTCCTTCAAGACGAGGGCATAAAGGCCAAACTCTTTTAATCCGAATCTGTATTCTGAATCCTGGTCAGTATCCGGAATACGGTTAACTGTATCCGGGATCCTGTGTTTTTCGTGGGAAAAAGGTCTCTAAAAACAAAAACCCCCGGAGTTACCCGAGGGTTTTTACTTCATTTGCTACGAGAGCAAAGAAGGTAACCTATTTTTTCTTGCGAGCTTTTTTAGTCGCTTTTTTCTTAGTAGCTTTTTTAGCAGCTTTTTTCTTAGCCATGATTGTCTCCTCCTGCGGTGACATTAATTCACGTTTCTAGAACGCGTGTTTCTTCATTAGTTTAACCGGGTGACTACTCTCGTCAATAGTAAATTTAAAAAAAATCACGATTTTTGCTTTTTGTTTCACTTCGGAGGTTGAATGACACTGCTTTTGTTCGCACAAACGATGTTCGGAAACATGATCGTGATCCGGATTTTGCGCCGGTTCCGCGATCGTTCACTGATTTCAACCACATCGCTGACAAAAATTGGCACCGCGTTTGCCCTGCTAATCTCTTTTGGGGCCATTTTTCTAATTCCGCGAGCGGAATTCTTGTTGTTAGCACTGATTGTATGCGCAGTTGTTCTCCAACTGTTGCTAAAAGTCCGCGAAAACCGCCGAATCGAGATCTTAGTCGACCGTTTTCCGCAATTTCTCGACCGTTGGCTGCTGAATTTGCGCACCGGAAGCGCGAACACATCCGCGCGTGAGCGCGCGCTAATATCAAGTGATGATCAGTTTCGCGCGTTGATAAAACCGTTGTTTGACGCCGTCAGCACGAATGAGCACCCAGCACGCGTCGATTCCGCGCATTTATTTCTCACAGCTCACATCGTCCATGAGTTGCGCGCGATTCACTCTCAATCACACAATACGGTGCCGCGATTGCAAAATTTGCGCAAATCACTGGCGCGTGAGTCCGCTTTCCGACGTAAGTCCGGACAAGCTTTGCGCCAAGCTAGCATTCAATCGTCCGTTCTCGTGCTCATGCACCTTGCACTGTGTGTCTTCACCGCGTTTCGCTGCGGATTTTGGGCGTGCGCGGATCTGATTGCGGTCTCCACACTACTCACCGTCGCCGGAATGGTGATCTTACGCCTCTTGGCCAGAAGGATACGATGGACCATTTAACTCCTCCGCTGCTCACCGCGATTCGCGAAATTCGCTGGCATTTGCTCGCCGGACGTTCTCTGAAGGAGAGTTTGATGAATTATCTGCACAACTACCATGATG
>JANMVK010000492.1:0-2562 GCA_031392725.1 Pseudobdellovibrionaceae bacterium | reverse complement strand
TCGGGCCCGATCACACTCCGCTGCCGCCCGAATTTCGCCGCGACGAACTCGACCGGGTGTTGGCCGGTGGTACGCCCTCGAGAGCCGCGACCCATCCAGCCGGCGCCGCCCCCTCCGATGCCAATTGCCGCGTGAAAAAACCGAACTGCGACACTCGTGAAAAATACCGAGCCGATTTTTATAATCAAGAACGCCGTGCGTGCGTGTACGGCGGCAATCTCAGCCAGCAGCGTGAGGGCACCTCCCGCAGCCGCGGCCGCTGCACGCCCGTGCGCACGTTTTCAGTCACCGCCGGAGACACGCCAAAAGAATGTGCCGCCGGCCAAATCATTTGCAATCCGCTGGTGTTCGGCTACTCCGAAGAACCGCCCGCGGCGGGACAACCGCGCGCGCCCGCCGGTCAACGCCGCTTCACTGTTCCTATTTGCGTGGCCGAGGGCCGCGAAGCCACTGAGAAATGTAACAAGAAAGCGCCCAAAGATAACGCCAATCACCTGTGGGAAAATTCCTCCAACGGTTTTCAGAACACGTGGACTGAATGGAAGGCCAACCTGAGAAAGATGTGCAACGATCAAGGAGAGGATCCCAATTCCGCCCGGTTTCACTGCAAAGAATGCGGGATTATGCTCGAACGATTGTTCGCCTTGAAAGTTCAGTTTAGAGGAAATCTGTGCAAGGACCTGCCCGGTTACGTGGAAAGCGCGCCCGTGGCGGAACGGTAAATGTGAGAGGAACGTATGTTGAAACGTAAAATCATGAATGGATTTATGATAGTGGCCGGCGCGGTGACGCTGGTGTTTTTCCAAAACTGCGGCCAGGGTTTTGTCGCGCAGAAAGTGGGGGAAGCCGATTCTGAAAAGGCTACCACGTACCTGTCGAGCGCGTCCAATCAACTGGAGCCCGGCCAGGATGTTGAATTTGCTTTAACTTCCGATACGGTGTCCGGATCCGCGCAGTACGATTGGTCGCACAAGTTCAACGGCATCTCCGGTTTTTGCACGGAGAAAAATGCCAACCAGGGCCTCACTTATGTGGTGAACTGCGTGAGCAACGGCGATTTGCAAATCAATCTGACCGTCACCGACCAAGGCATTGTTAAAGTGATTGAACCGGTGATTGCGGCCTTGGTGGCACCCGCGGTTCCGCTGGTGGCGCCCAATGAAATTCAGATGACGCTGTCGTTTGAAATTTCCGCCGGTACCGGTCTGGCGCCGTGGAATTCAGCGGTGGCGCCCGTGGAAGTTTTCGTCGGCCAAGCTTTGCGCATTCAAAATTCCGATTCCGTGAGTCATCAGCTGAAAACCAATGGCCGGCCCTGTATCAGCACGATGGACATCGGTCCGAGTCGAACTGGCAATTGCTTGATCAAACAAAGCTACAGCCGCTCAACCAACGGCGGGATTTACGACGCCGCGAGCGGACCGGGAGCACCGTTTTTCGCTGTGTCTTACGATGGCTTTCAGCTGTACGCGCAGACTTGCTCCGGCTGCCACGGCAACCTGGCGGATTCGGGAAAGCAGGGAAGACGGCCTTCGGCGATTTTAGCCGCGCGAAACACGGTTCCCGAGATGATAGGGCAATCCGCCATTATGAATCTCACGCCACGGCAGATTGAAGCGATCTCCTATGTCCTGGGCGGACGATAGTCGGGATTCGCGCGCTCCCACTGCCGCATTAGCCTTAAATATATGAAAATAGAATGGTTGGAGGGATTTATGCTCATCACCCGTTTCGTCGGCCTGGCCTTGGCGCTTATGTTTTCCGCACCCATGTCTTGGGCTCAGTCGCAGCCTCAAACAGCGGAAGCTTGGATCATGGACTACGATGATTTAATGCAGACCACTCCGGAGAACCGTAAAAAATATTTAACGGAACTGCGCCAGGCTCTGGTTGAGTTCGAGAAAAGTTCGACCGATGGACTCGCGGTCGCCACCCGCGAAGGTTTTTGGGATGAAGTGGCCGGCGCGTTTTTGATTCCGTCGGCCGAAGCCACCGGAGTGTGCGGTCCTGATCCCGATATCTATCCCGGCCTTGATGAGCGCAGTCAGCGGGTTTGTATCCTGCGCAGAGCCGACGGCGAGCGACCTCCCCCCAATGAGCGCCAAGGGTGGAACTGCAGCCGTGGCCCGATCACCAATCAATGGGAGTGTACGCGCTCGCAAGATTCACAAATCGCGGCGTTGCGCGCGCGGGCTCCGGTCGTGGTGCCCACCGGCGCGCCAGGCCGCCCGGTCCGGCCCGCTTCGACGGCTGCTGTTCCCTGTCCCGGGGGCTCGCTCGCCGGCTTAAGTGCCACGTGTAATCCCGGTTCAAGCCCTTCCAATGTGCAAGTCGAAGGCCGCCGGGTGTTGTGCTGTTTTCCCAGAGAAACCGGCGCCCCTCCGCAGCCGATCATCGGCACCGGTCGCCCCGAGGTTCCAGTTAAACCCAATTGCAGGCCCGGGCAAAACGCCGCCACCGACAATTGCATCGCGGTCGCCACACCACCAGCGGCTAAACCCGCCTGCACCGCCGGGCAGACCCCCGAAAAAGACAATTGTACAGCGGCTCCAACGACACCTC
>JANMVK010000483.1:0-1493 GCA_031392725.1 Pseudobdellovibrionaceae bacterium | reverse complement strand
GGCCGGGTCGTATATGGCCCTTGCCGGAGTGCTAGTCCCTTAATTCCTCATCGAGTGATTTCAATAAATCCATACTCTTGTGCGAACCGTCCGGGCTCGGCTGCGGTTGCAGTCCCGTTACCTGAAACAGCTCGCCGGTGGGCACTTTGCCTCCACCTTTTTTTAGAAAGCAGCCTTTGATCAGGGCCGACGCATGGATCTCACCTTTGACTTCGAAATCCTGCCGCAAATAAAAAAACTTTGCATCCCAGCCGTACATCTTCGTGCAAATTTCAAAGGCTTGAAACGGCCGCAACGATTTGCGGAAGCGGATCATCTCGCTCGCCACCACCGGATACATACCCATGCGGGTGATCTTAAAGTAGGCGCGCGCTTTCAGCATCAGATCGATGCGGCCTAAATCCAGCAACGATAGATAGACCCCATTGTTCATGTGCATAAGAATATCGAGATCCGTGGGCCACACCCGCATGCGCAGCCGCGAAGGTTGCAGCATATCAGCTAAGGGTTTGCGGAAAGCCGCAGTCAGGAGCAGCCACGTCAGGCGCAAAAGATGATTCACATTGTCCTCCCAGGCGTGCGAGTATTCGTGATCATGACATTTGTCAGGGGGAGAAGTGAAGGTCAAACGCCAAGTCTTTATGACGGTTCTGATTTCGGCCTTAGGCTATTTCGTCGACATTTACGATCTCTTGTTGTTCGGCATCGTGCGTGTGCCGAGTCTGCGCGACCTCGGTGTGCCGGAAGCCGACATGATGAGAGTCGGCATGCACCTTCTCAATATGCAAATGGCCGGAATGCTCATCGGCGGAATTATTTGGGGCGTGCTGGGCGACTTGCGCGGCCGCAAAAGCGTTTTGTTCGGATCGATCTTGCTTTACTCCCTAGCCAATATCGCCAATGCCTTTGTGCCCAATCCGGAAGTGTACGCCTGGCTGAGGCTGCTGGCGGGCATCGGCTTAGCCGGTGAACTCGGCGCGGCCATAACCTTAGTGTCCGAAGTGATGAGCAAGGAAACGCGCGGCTACGGTACGACCATTGTCGCGAGTGTCGGCATTCTCGGCGCGGTGGTGGCTTCGATTATAGGCGATTACTTCAGTTGGAAAACGGCTTACTTGGTGGGCGGGGGCATGGGCCTCGCCCTGCTCGCATTGCGCGCGGGACTTATGGAATCCGGAATGTTTCACGCTATGCATGCCAAGAAAACTCCCGGGCGCGGGAAATTCCATCAGTTGTTTTCCGACCGCCGCCTCCTCGGCCGTTATTTATGCTGCATCTTAATCGGCGTGCCCATTTGGTTTGTCATCGGCGTGTTGATCACCTTCGCGCCTGAGCTGGCCAAGGAACTTTCCGTTCAAGGCGTGATCACCGGCAGCAAAGCGATTATGTGGAGCTACATCGGCTTATCATTCGGAGATCTGAGCGCGGGCTTGATCAGCCAATATTTTAGGAGCCGCAAAAAATCAGTGTTGCTGTTCTTAACCATGATGTCC
>JANMVK010000429.1:0-9096 GCA_031392725.1 Pseudobdellovibrionaceae bacterium | reverse complement strand
CGGCGAGGAAGGCCGCGGCTTTAGCTATCTGGAATGTTACGAGCTGAGCGTGCGTTTGGCGGCGGTTTTAAGTGAGCGGATGAATATCAAAAAGGGCGACCGTGTGGCGGTGCTGGCCCAGAATGAACTCGAATACATAATTTTATTTTTCGCCACCCAAAGGCTTGGCGCGATTTTGGTGCCGGTCAATTTCCGTTTCACCACCAGTGAAGTGGGCCACATCGTCAGTGATTGCGGCGCTAAACTTCTGATCGCGCAGCAATCCCTCTGGCCGGTGGCGGAACCGCTTAAGGAATCCGTGAAGCTGTGGAATTTTGATGGGCCGAACGGCCTGCTGGAGGCGATGCACTCGCCCACTCCGTTGCAGCCGCTGGACTATGTCTCCAGTTTTGAGGATCCCTGCATGATCCTGTATACTTCCGGCACCACGGGATTCCCTAAAGGCGCCGTGATCTCTTACCGCATGATCTTTTGGAATTCGATAAACACCGGCTTGCGTTTGAATCTCACCCAATCGGATGTGGTCGCGACTTTTTTACCGCTGTTCCACACCGGCGGATGGAATGTGCTGACCACGCCGTGCTTGCACCGGGGCGCGAAGGTGGTGCTGCTGAAAAAGTTCGACGCCGATTTGATTTTGAATTTGTGCGAGAGTGAAAAAGTCAGCGTGCTGTTCGGCGTGCCGACCACCATGGATTTTCTCCGCCGCAGTCCGCGATTTAACCAAGTGAATTTGGCGAGCGTGCGCTACGCCATTGTCGGTGGTGAGCCGATGCCGCTGGACTTGATCAAGGTGTGGGAGGACCGCGGCATTCCCGTGCGCCAAGGCTACGGCCTTACGGAATTCGGGCCCAACGTCTTTTCGCTCAATGAAGAAGACAGCCAGCGTAAAATGGGTTCCATCGGATTTCCTAATTTCTATATTGAGACACGGGTGGTGGATGGCGAAGGCCATGAAGTTCCCGTGGGCGAAGTGGGCGAGCTGATTTTAAAAGGCCCGGTCGCTATGTCGGGCTACTGGAACAACGAGAAGGCCACCCGCGAAGTGATGAAGGATGGCTGGCTTTACACCGGTGATTTAGTCCGCCGCGATGACGAGGGTTATTTCTTCGTCGTGGGCCGCAAAAAAGAAATGTACATCAGTGGAGGGGAGAACGTTTACCCTGCCGAAGTGGAAAAAGTTTTGCGCTCATTGCAAGGCGTGCGCGAAGCCGCGGTGATCGGAGTTAAACACTTGCGCTGGGGCGAGGCGGGCCGCGCGTTTATTTCCTTGGAAGATGAAAAGAAGAGCATAACCGAAGAGCGCCTTAAGGAACATTGCCTCAAACACCTGGCTAAATATAAAGTTCCGGCGGAATTTATTATTATGCGCGATTTGCCCAAAACCGAAAGTGGCAAGATCGCCAAGAAAATGCTGGTCGACGGGGTGTCGTCTTCCGTTCAGTGAAGAGTGGCGGACGCCGGCGGCGGTGGCGAAGCGTATCGGTGGAGCATGTCCATCAGCGATTGCCGGTTTACAGGCTTACATAAATAATCATTAAATCCCGCCCGCAAACACCGTTCCCTGTCGCCCTTCATGGCATGCGCGGTCAGCGCCACCACCGGAACCCGGTAGCCTTTTTGGTTGAGTACGCGCACGGCTTCAAAGCCGTCCATCTCCGGCATCTGAATGTCCATCAGCACGACGTCATACTGATTGTGCAGGGCTTTATCGACGCCGGTCACCCCGTTTTCCGCCAGATCCACTTCGATTCCGGGCTTTGATAAAAAAGCCGAGATTAAGGACCGGTTGTCGGGAGAATCATCGACCAAGAGAACTTTAATTTGAGGGCCGCCGGAATGAGCCGCTTTTACGCTGGTTAATTTTGGTTTCGCTTCGGAACGTGAAAGCTTAGCGCTGTCACGATCGACGGCGATGTTAATTTGAAATTCGCTGCCCTGATTCAGGGCGCTTCGTCGAAGAATCACATCGCCGCCCAGCAATCGCGCCAATTTTCGCGAAAGAAAAAGTCCGAGTCCGGTGCCGCCGTACTTTCTGGTCATGGTGCCGTCGGCCTGAACAAAAGGCTGAAAGATATTGCCCATACTCTCTTCACTCATTCCGATTCCAGTGTCGCTGACCATAATTTCGAGCGCACCCTTATGGCTGGAATTTCCCTCGGATTTAAAGCGGGCCGATACGAGAATGGAGCCTTTCTCGGTGAACTTAATGGCGTTTCCGATCACATTGAACAATATTTGCCTGAGACGGAGTGGATCCGTTTTGACCCGTTCCGGGAGAAAGTTGACTCCTTCAACGGTTAGTCCCAGGCCTTTCTCATCGGTCTTCACCTTGAGCAGGGCGCCGACTTCATTGAGCAGCGCGGGGAGCGAGAACGACAGCTGTTCAATTTGAATGCGGTCGGACTCAACTTTGGACAAATCTAAAATCTCATCGACCAGGCGTAACAGCTGACGGCCGTTGCGCGCGATGGTGGCGATGTAGGCTTCCTGTTGGGCGTTTAGATTTTTCTCATCGAGAACCAACTCGGCAAAACCGAGCATCGCTCCAAGCGGCGTGCGGATTTCGTGGCTGATATTGGCCAAGAACGCGCTTTTGGCGCGGCTCGCTTCACTGGCCTTGGTGTACAGACGGGCATTTTCAATGGCCAACGAGGCGCGCTTGGCCAAATCTTGCGCGATCGATAAATCGAAATCGTCATACTTTTGTGCGGTTTCGCAAGCAATAAAGCTCAGCGCGCCAAACACCTTGCCGTGATAACCGAGGGGAACCATCATGGATGACTTAATTCCCCAGCCGGCGACCTTACTTGCCAAGTCCGGGTTGGGGAACAGGCGCTTGAGTTTATCCGGGGTGAGGTCCTTGTATATGCGGGATTAGCCCGTGCGAAGCACAAAGCCAAGACCCTCGGCCGCTTCAAAATCGACTTCTTTGCCCTGCCACCAGTCTTTCACTTCTTGCGGCACATGGCCTTGGGCGCCGACTGCCACGATGCGGTCCACGGATTGGTCGTCCTCCTCGTAGAAATCAATAATGCACCAATCTGCCATTTGTTTTACGATCACCGAGCCAAAGGAATTCAGCAAAGAACGGATGTCGAGCGAGGCATTGAGCGCGGCGCTGGCCTCGGATAAAAATCGGAGGCGTTCATTGGTGCGCTCCGCCGCCGATCGCGCGGCCTGGGCTTGCGCCAGTTCCAGCAGCTGCGCTTCGGCCGCTTTTTTCTCAGTGATGTCCTCAGATATGCCGAGCAAATAGAGCGGCTGGCCGGCCTTGTCGAGAATGGGGATTTTTTTAGTGTGGAGGAGACGGGTGCCGTCTTCGGTGCTGAGCGGTTCCTCGGGAATATCGATCACCATGCCCGCCGCCAGAACCTGCCGGTCCTTAGAGGTAAAAAAGTCGGCCTGTGCCGTCGGGAAGAAGTCATAGTCATTCTTGCCTAAAAGATCGAGCCGTGAATGGCCGAGCAGTTTTTCTCCGGCCCGGTTGAGCCGCACAAAACGCAGTTCCTGCGCGTCTTTGACAAAAATCATATTGGGAATATTCTCGATCACGGAATCCAGGAATTGGTGGGTGGCTTTAAATTTTTCCGCGGCCACTTCACTTTCGCGGATCAAGCGGGACAGTTCGCGGTTGGCGTCGAGCAACTCCCGCGTGCGCTCGTTGACATTAGTTTCCAGGCGGCTTTTCGCCACTTCCAATTCGCGTTCGGCTTTTTTGCGCGCCGAGATGTCGAGTATATAAGACACCGTGTAATGGTCGGCTATAGTGGCGCCGACCAATACCCAAATGCGGCGGCCATCGCGCAATAAATATTCTTTTTCAAACGGGTCAGCGGTTCCCTTGGTCCTGATATCAGCGGCGGCCTTCTCGCTGACCGCGAGGTATTCCGGCGGAGTGAATTGTTTCCAGGAAATTCCCTGAAGCAGTTCCTCACGCTTCACGCCCAGCAAAGCGAGGTAATAATCGTTGGCATCGATAATCGTTCCCGAGGCTTCACTGATCATGTAGCCAATGACATTGGAGGCGAACAGTTCCTTAAAGCGGTACTCAGACTGAACTTTACGGCGCTTGGCTTTACGCCATAGGAAATAAATCGAGACAACGGCCATCCAACTTATGACCAGGGCGGCGAGGGGAATGTAAGGATTGAATGAATAAATGCCACTGAAGTTCATAAAAGGAACGTTTGTAACCTCGTTAAGAGTTTCTCAAAATGTCGAATATATAGGAGCACAATCCGGGCCAAAAAATTAGAACTCCAAAGCGACATCGTCCCGTAAGGCTTTCAGCGCAAATTCCGCGTTGATTATGGATTCAGCGCGGGTGCGGCCCCGGAGTGAGGCCAGCGGGCGCCCGCGCTTGAGGAGGTGGTGAATCAGCAATTCCGGTTTTGATAGTGTTGGATCCTGAGCCATGACTAGAGCGGCAAGTCCGGTGGCAAACGCGGTGGCTTGCGAAGTTCCGGTCATGTAACCGTGTTCACCATTGGGCAAAGTTGAGTAAATATTCTTTCCGGGAGCGGCCAAGTCCACCGTGGATTTGCCAAAGTTGCTGACTGAAAGCAGTTGGCCGTTGCGGTCGGTGGCGGTGACGCTCAATATGTTCGGCAATTCGTAATCGGCGGGGTAAAAGTGGAAAAAGTCGGAATTAAGCCCCTCGTTGCCGGCGGCGGCGACGACTAAGACTCCGCGGGCGGCGGCCCAGCTGAGCGCCGCTTGTTCCTCTTCACTGCGCAGAATTCCTCCGCCTGAATAGTTAATGATTTTAGCGCCCATCTTTACGGCATAGCGGATGGCCCGCACCGTGTAGCGCAAGTTTTCTTCACCTGAGGTGGTCTCGTCATAATATTTAAGAATCATGAGACTCACACGCGGGGAGACGCCACTCGAGCCTGCCCCAATTATTCCCGCTATGTGAGTCCCATGCCCGTGTTCATCCATGACATCGGGTGAATTGGAAACAAAGTTCCATCCGTGGAAATCATCGACAAATCCATTGTCGTCGTCATCAAGTCCATTTGATGATTTGGGGTTCCCATCTTCATCCATTCCGGATTCGCCAGGGTTCGCCCATATATTGTTTTTTAAATCGGGGTGGTGAACGTCACATCCTGTGTCGATCACCGCAACTAGAATGTCTCGACTGCCTTTGTTGATCCGCCATGCTTCCTGCGCGTGGATCGCTTTTAGTCCCCAGGACAGGGAGATATTAGAATCTTCGCTTCGTCCTTGAAGTATGGTCGGTTCACTCAACGGAACAAAGCGGTCCTTGCTTTTCATTGTGTTCGTGAGTTGCGACAACGTCCCCAGTGTGATGATGCCGACCGAAAATGAGAAAAAAATCTCCGTGTACCCCTTCATTCCCAAACTCCTTTTGTGATTGGAAGAGTACAAACATACAGAGAGCAATGCGGCGGCCAGCTGGCTGCGATTCTAGCGGGAGAACTTATGTCAGCCATTATTCGATCGCGTGTTGTGATCACAGGGGTAGTCATAATTTAGTCGGCTGAGCGAATCGTGGTCGGTCGAAAAACTACTCTACAAAGTGCCGAAAAACGTCTGTCAAATCCGTGTAAAATACTAATATTATTGTGGAAAATTGAATTGTCGCTGGGGTACTATAAGTCTTTAGGGACAGCTTCACTGGGATGGTTATATGAGTTCGGCCGTTAAAATTTTGTTATCTATTATGCTGGTGATTTCATCCGCCGCCAACGGCGCGGACGTGGCGGCTGATTCAGGCGGAAACGATGAAGTTAAGACGCCCACCATTCGCTTCACCCCTGATGGCCGGCCTGTGGCCGGCACCACTGAAGCTAGCGAACAATTGCATCGTCTCAATTCGGCCGAAGCCATAATCGCCAGCGGCCGCTATCAACAGTGCGATCCAAAATTGTTAGAAAACTTTTATGACCAACTCTATTTGTTGGCCTGCCAAAAGTCCCAGTTGTCGGCGTGTCCCATGAAATGGGACATGGAGTCTCTGCTGAAGAACAGCGCCAGCTCAATTATGGGTTATGCGATGCTGGCCACTCATGGGGTGACCCTGGTGACGGGCGACTTAAATAAACAAGCGATGGACCGGGCCAAAGCCGCCTTTGCTAACTTCGCGCCGCGCGCCGAGCGCATGTTTGGGCCGCAGGCCGCGGAACATTTTCGCCGGATGGCCGCCGCTTCCGATGCTAAGGAACTCAAGTCCATGATTGCCTCCGGGCAAACGACATTCGCGGGAGCGCAAAACTCACGCTACGCCAAATTTTTAGGTCTGCTCAAGGGCAGCCAGCGGGTAAGACCGGCTGGGTTGCTGCGGGCGCTCGGTAAAGCAAAATTCAATATTCTTGGCATGCTTTTGTACCCCATTGTTGAAAGTTTGGTGACTCCCACCGAAGCCCGCAATTGTCCCCACAAGATTGCCTACATTGACTACACAGACGGCTGCAAAACCGAAGTTGAAGTGGATGGCGAAATTAAAATCGGCGATGAGGTTAAAAAGTTTTTGGATCTGAATCCCAGGCAGCAGCAGACCTTGCTCAATGCCAATCCGCAGCTGTGCGCCTATTACAAGAAGTTCAATGATGCGATCATGGATAAAGTGCAGATCAGCGGCCAGGTTCAAAATGTGCGCTGCGATGCCGGCAATGGCACTCGTCAGTACACCGTGGACGAAGGGCGCAGGGGCAAGAAAGTTATTAGTTTAAAAATGAGTCCCGAAGGAAAGGTTCAAGAACTTCATATGAGCCGCGGTGAAGGCTTGCAGATTTCGTTTGACCGCTTAAACCAATACCGCTTTAAATTCACTGAGGCCGACGGCGCGACCACGCTGACCCGGGCTGAATACACCAATAACTTCGGCATCAATGCCTCAATCAGCTACGAGCAACTGTCCACGGACGCTTCCCGCCACCGCCGTCATGCGATCGGCGACAATTTGACGGTCAAAGCGGATGACATGTTTGGAACCTTCCGTCAGCACAAGTTTTATTCCAGCTTGGTGAACACTTGTTGCGGCCTTACTTCAGACGAAACCCGCGCGAAATGCGTAACGGAGTTGCAGGGGCATCAAGGAATATCTATCGGAGAAGCTGCGGATAAAGCCGACGAACATAAGCCCAAGGACATGCCGCAGATTCCTCCAGCGGCGATGGATTGATCATTCCTGCGAGTAGTTAGACAGCACGCTTCATGGGCGTCCAAGAATAGATGCGTCATTTGTTCCATTGGATAAAAACAACAAGCCACTTTATTTTGTATCGGTGTTTTTAAGCTACGCGAGTAAGGGTAACCGGCGCGACGGTCATCTTATTGCGACCGGTATTTTTAGAATTGTACAACGCGAGATCCGCGCGCTTAATCCAGCCCGCGAGTGATTCACCCTTACACAACTGCGCAATTCCGATGCTCACGGTGAAGCGGATTTCTTTATGGTCATGCACATAAACTTCGCTACGAACCTTGGCCAGAACTTCTTCAGCCTTTTTTAAAGCGTGATCAGAATTAAAGTCGGGGAGAATGACGGCAAATTCTTCGCCGCCGATGCGGGCGAGTAAGTCGCTCTCACGGGGAAACAACTTTTGCAGAGTGGCAACCAGCTCCTTCAAGACATAATCGCCCACTTCGTGGCCGTACGTATCGTTGATCCGTTTGAAATGATCAATATCCACCAGCAAAATACTGACCGGTTGCTCGGAGGCTTGGAATAATTTGTAATGCTGATCGCAATATTCATCAAACGTCTTGCGGTTAAAAGCTTGAGTCAGGTGATCCACCCGAGCCGTGGTGTTGGCTTCGCCCAATTGTTTTTTAACGGTATTTAAATTTTTGCGGATGCTCTTCATTCGCGTGTTGCGGCGCTTGTCTTTTTTGAACTGCTTCTCCATATAGGAGTCGATAAAGCGGCGCGACTGATTCTTTAGTTCCGCAATCGAATTGCTTTCCACGGCTTCTTTTAATTCTTCCAGGCTTTGGCGCACTTCAAAGTCATCTTTTTGATCTTCGCTGATGTCTTCAGCCAACTGGTCGACGAAATCCCAAATGATTGAGCGGAAATCTTCGAAAGTTTTTTGCAAATACGCGGCTTCATCAATCCGGTAGGTGGAATAATACTGGCGGAAGCGGAACAATACTTTTTCGGCGTTGGCGTTTTCCGGATTCAAAAGTTCTTTGGCGAAATTGTCCAGCACCTCGCGCGTCTTACGCACGGGATGGCCCTCGAAATCGACCAAATGTTTATTGAACGTGTCGATGATAAATAACAAAGTGGCGCGCTCCTCAGAGATGCCACCGGCTTGGATGGCGCCGCTTTGGCGCGTGCCCCCTTCAGCCCAGTCGAAATCAAATTGTTCGATCAGTTTTTCGACCCATTTTTTCATCCACTTCTCATCGGTCTGGAGAGGCCCGTACGCCACGGTCTTTGGTCAAGTTTGTGGCTGGTTCTTAACCTTTAGTCCATGGTCTTTGGTCGAGCAGTGGGCTGGGGCTTGTTAAGCGGCCGGCAGTCCCGCTCCGAAGAGTTAATTGATGCCTATATTGAGACGTATTGTTAAATATAATCCCGTACTTAAGCGAATGATCGTAGCGCTGATTATTGGATCCCCAGTGGTCGCTCTCACCAACAATTTGGCTAACAAACGGGTGCGGTTGGCAGAGGAAGTCTCCGCTCGGGCGGCGTCCAACAAACCCAATCTATTTTTTGATCACCGTTGTCTTGGGATCAAGCCCCCATCCAAGTAAGATCGCACTTTCGTCCTGCTGGCTCTGCGCCTTTTTAAATTTGGCCTGGGACTGGCCCTTCACCCGGCGCTCGCATTCGGCCCAGGTCGTGTGGCGCATAACTTCCCCGCCGTGATAACTGAGGTAGGAAAACGCGGGCGGTTTTTTTTCATGGGTCTTCATGTCCGGCAGTTCTTCTTGCTCGGGCAGATCGTGAATGGCGTAGGAATATTTCATCAACGGCCCGTCGAACAATTTCACTTTCTTGCCATTGGCATAAGCCACGGCAATCTCATCGCAGCGTTCGTTGCCGGGCACGCCGGTGTGACCGCGCACATATTTCCAATCGATTTTGGCGGGTTTCAATCGGGTCACCTGCCTGAG
>JANMVK010000403.1:0-6550 GCA_031392725.1 Pseudobdellovibrionaceae bacterium | reverse complement strand
GCCAAATTGCCGTAGTCGCCACCGGCCGCCAGCACCACGGCATCGGGAGGAAATGGAGAGTTAGCAAATTTACAGCGCTCGGAAGGTGCCGCCCAATCTCTCGGTTGGGGTGGCTTCGGGGCGCCAGAGCGCGAGTTATTTTTTGCCTGATTCACCACGTCTTGGATTCGGTTCGGAGAGGTTGTCAGCGGCACCGCGTAGGTCTCCAGCTCCCGGTCGTGATTCGTGATCATTTCCTCGCCCGCCGCGGGCGGGCCACCAACCTGAACTGAAGTTCCACTCACCTGATAAATTTCTTCCAGCGGGCGGTTGAACAGCCGCTGAGTGATGGCGATCATCGCCGCATTTTTATCAGACTCATAATAAAATTGTTCCCCGCACGGGCCCCCGCGCCGGCTGATGACCACGGGTACGGCGTCTGGGAGGCCATGAACGACTTGCTCGTTGAAGCCCGAAACATACACGGCCAGGATTTTGGTCTTGTCTTTAGTCCACCCGATATTCCAGATGGTCGATCCCCGGTTGCCCAACACGAGCGCCACCGGTTTTTGCGAATTGACGGCCACATCTATTTTGGTCGCGGGTAAGGATCCGTCGATGGAGAACGCCAGTTTTTCCCCCTCAGTATAATGGCCCGCCACTCCGTGTACTACCATATCTTCTGGCCAGGTTTTTCCGCCAAAAGCGCACGAGTCCGCAGGCACCGTCCATCCCGAAACAACGGGAGCGGCCGGTTTAGCGGCGACTGCCTGGACGGCGGCGGCCGGCGCCGACGCCGGGATTTTTGCCAATTGCTTGATGCTAACGGAATATTTCCATAAGCCAAGGCCGGCAAAAACCATCAATGACGAAAATAATAGGAGATTAACCCGCACTTAATTTCCAGACCGGATGAATCCCGGAGGGCAACTATGACCAAGGCAGGTTTTCTCTTTAAGATTCACCACCGTCGAATGGCCGGGTTGGCCCTCGGGCATCGGCACATTTTCCGGGATATAAAATATGGCGGAATGCGCGCCAAACAATCCGGCTGGCATCTGAAATTTTTTGAGCACGAGAAAAATGTTGCCACCTAACGCCATGGAGGGATTACGGTCCTCGCCGAAACCCACCATCTTGGTTTTGTTGCCGTCATTTTCCACTTTAGTAAAATATTTTTTTAGGTTTTCAACATCCGTGGCGTTGAGTTTTCGGATAAGCCCTTTGCGTTCCAGATCGTCCAGCCCAGCCTTACCGGCGAGTGGCGCATTCTTGTCGATATAAGACTCAGCCGTGCGCCAATTAGAACTAACCAGCTCAGCCTTGGCGTCAATGTCCTCACCCACCACGACCATGCCATTTTGCGGATTGAATGCGGCGGTCACGCCCTTGCCAAACAGCGCTTCAGAAACAGCGTTTATTTTAGCCATATTTTCCTTGGCTAAATAGAAACCCTCGCAGGGACCTTTGATAGTGCTAAGCAGAACCGGCGTTTTCTCCGGCAAGCCGGCTATTGCCTGGCGGTTATATCCGGAAGCCACCACCGCCAAAATCTGCGTCCCCTTGGTCCACCCGATGTTCCAAATGGAGGGTGCATAAGATCCGAGAATCAGCACCACGGGGTCTTTTTGAACTCACGGCTATATCATATTGAGTGGCCTGGTTTCCGCTATCGTCGATTTGATAATCCAACGTGCGACCGGCATGCGCGCCTGTCGCATACACTACAAAATCTTTTGGAAGGGCTAAATTTTTAAACTTACATTCAGCTTGAAAGGGGGTCGCGGTCCGGCTAGCGCCGCTGAATTTGAATGGCACTAAATTTTCCGCCGTAGCCGTCATGGATATCAGAAAAAATGCGGCTGCTGAAATTCGAATCATGATGTCGCTCCTCTGAAGTTGACCTATATATATCGGAGGGATTGGACACCGTATTTATGGACCCGGATCTAAGTCCAGATCATTTACACTCATACTTAATACGAATCAGAGCGCCGTTCCGTTTCACGTCCACAATGAACACATCCTTGGGTCCCATGGAGACAGATTCCGTCACGGCATTCGATGTATTCAATGGAAAGCCATTAATCTGAACCGCAACGTCATTGGCTTTAACTCCTATGCGAGCCCAGCCAGAATCATCCGTTAACGAGACCACTTTGAAACCGTCGGTTTTTCCGCCGGGAGCCATGTTGGGCACAAATTTAATGGTGCCAACACTGTAAAGACCTGGGGGCGTGCAATGCTCGCCCATTTCTTTTTTGTCTTTGTCGGCGGCCCAAGTAAGGCCGCCCAAGATTAATAAAAATATCCGCATTAGTACTTCACACTGCAACCGTAGGGAGTGGTGGACGCGGTCTTAACCGGCTCGCCTTTTTCAATATTGGTCAGAGCGGCGGTCACATAATTCTGCGCGCCTTCTAAACTTTTCTTAGCGGCTGACGGACGGTCATCAATCGCGCCTTGATAAGCCAGCTTGCCGTTTTTATCGATGACATACATGTGCGGAGTGGTTTTCGCTCCATACATCTTGCCCACTTCGCCTTTGCCGTCGAATAACAGCGCGGTCGCCGAAATTCCCCAGTCGGCCATCAACTTCGCGGCCTCAGCCGGTTCGATTGCGCCTTCTTTACCAGCCGAAGAGCTGATGATCGAGAGCCAAACGATGCCTTTGCCGGTCTGCTCTTTTTGCAGAGTCTGCATCACTTTTGCATCATAGAATTTGCGGACATAGGGGCAATCCTTGTTGAACCACTCAAGCACCACAGTTTTGCCTTTGTACTGGCTCAATTTGTGGGTCTTGCCGTCCGCACCGGTCAGCGAAAAATCCGGCGTGAGATCGCCCAATTTGGCGGTCGTTGGGGCCTTAGCCGCATACACCATTGGCGCGAACATCAGCGCCAGTAACATTGTGATCGTACGTTTCATAAACTCCTCCTTAAGGGAATTCGTTTTTAATTTCCTCTATAAAGCTACTTTTAGTCATCACTTCCGGCAACACTCTTCCGTTGGGATTACGCGCCGAAAAAAGAACGTAAAAAGGCACTCCGACGCGGTCAAAGCGGCTCAGGAAGCGGGTGATCTCATCATTGCGCTGAGTCCAGTCGCCCATGACCAGGGTCACATTCTTTTTGCGCAATAGCTCCAGCACGTCCGCATCAGAAAAAATTAACTTTTCGTTAACTTTACAGGTGAGACACCAGTCCGCGGTCATATTGACAAACACCGGGTTGCCTTTGAGTTCCGCCATCATGCTTTCGGAATAGGGCATCCAACCCGCGTGAGACTCGGTTTTAGCGGAAGTCTTAAGCGAGCCTATGAACAACAGCATCGCCACCAAGGTCAACAGGGCTCCGCTAACCTTAAGTTTCCTAGGCATTTGGATAACACAAAATAATCCCAGCACCACGCAGCCACCGATCGCGGCAATCATGGCGACGGGACCCGAAACTTGGCTCAGCACCCACAGCAGCCACACAATGGTTAGCAACAGCGGAACCGCCATAATCTTTTTCAGAGTTTCCATCCACGCGCCGGGCTTAGGCAGAAACCACAGGGCGGATGGCACGACGATCATCAGCGCATAAGGAAACGCCAAGCCAAATCCTAAACTCAAAAACACCGCCATTAGTACCGGTGTGGGTTGTGAAATTCCAAATCCAAGAGCCACTCCCATAAACGGCGCCGTGCACGGTGAAGCCACCACCACCGCGAGAACGCCGGTGAAAAATGATCCCCAGAAACCGCCAAGCCGGGTCCAGCGCCCGCCGGCACCGGCGTTGATAAAATCAATTTCAAACAGGCCCAGCAGATTCATAGCTAAAACTAAAAACAACCAGCTTAAAAAACTTAAGAATACCGGGGACTGAAGCTGGAATCCCCAGCCCACCAAATGCCCGGCGGAACGCATCGCCGCCAACACCAGCGCAATGACCAGAAAAGAGATCATCACGCCGGCCACATAACCTAAATTTTGTTTCCGGACCAGATGCGCCGATTGCGATGAGATTTTTAAAATGCTCAGCAGTTTGATCGAGAGAATGGGAAACACACAGGGCATAAGATTTAAAATCAGACCGCCTAGAAAAGCCGAGAACAACATCCACCAAAGTTCCGGCCCGGATGCGTCACTCGCGGCTCCGGCTTCGGTGAACGACCATTTGGGCTCACCAAATTGAACGGCATGCATCGAAGCCTCGCCATTTTCTTCCTGCGAATAGAGAAAAACGCCCACGCGGTCCTCTCCCTGCCGGGCCACATTGGCTTTTTTAAATCTTAAAACAAGGATTCCCTCTTCAAATTCCGCTGTTGGCTTTTCGTTAGTCACCCCGCTTCCGCGGAACGGGAAAAATTCAACAAACTTTTGACCCTTGGCTGTGGCCTCTAAGGTCAGTTCCACGCTGTCACCGGCGTCAAAATATTTAGGAAATTGCGGCACCACCGCCGGAATGCGCGCCCAAAACTTTTGAAAGGTGCCAAACATCGGGCTGGGCCGAACCTCTTCAAGCGCGGTGACGGGTATATCCAAAACCAAAGTGTCGATGGCCGGAATACAGACTTCGTCGCACACCAGCCATTCGGCATCGGCCTCGATATGGATGGTCGACCCGGGCATCACCGACTTATCGATTTCAATTTCAATGGGAAACAGAACTTCATGGGAGTACGCGAAGGAGATCAACGGACCGCTGAGCACCCGCTCGGGCACCGGCATGCGCACCGCCTTCACTTTGACCCCGGGGCTATTTTTGAAATCCAAGCGCAGGGCCGCGCCGGAATCTCCCGGGTTGACCCAGTAGGTGTGCCACTTGTCGGCTAACGTGACGTAAAGTCCGACGGAGGCACTGCTCCCCGGCGCCACGGACATGGTTTCAGAGACAAATTTGCCTTCGGTGAATTTGCGCCATGACGAAAAATCTTTGTCCGCGGCGTGGGCGCTGAGTGAAAAAATTAAAATAAGAAGGGCAAAAATCTGACGGAGCATGACTCTCCTGATGAACTATCAAAACTGAAAAATGCTTTGCTCGTGAAACGCTCCCAAAATCTTACCCGGCAGTTGCGCTCCAATAAAACAACTATTTTTGGAAAGGCTCGAAATACTGGCTTCGGTGTAAGTCGTGACTGGCGCCTTAGGATCAATCCACACGGCGTGAAAGGGTTGATCCACCGTCCAGCGGCCGAATTCCTCAGGCAAGCGTAAAAATTCCGCGGGCCGGGTGGCGAACACACGCACCAGACGCTCGGGCGTCAGCCAGCCTTTGTTCAAACCATGAATCAAGACCGGAATTGTGGTCTCGAGGCCCAAGGTGCCGAAGGCCACCTTATCAAAGGCGCCGCTCTTCATGGTCGGCTCATGGGGCGCGTGATCGGTGGCGACAAAATCCAAAATTCCCTCACCCAGCGCCTGCCACAAGGCCTTTTGGTCCTCGGGGCCTCGGATCGGCGGATTCATTTTGAAGGATTTGTTTTCAGGATCAATGGTCTCGGTATTAAAAAACAAATGGTGAGGCGTCACTTCCGCCGTCACTTTCAATCCTTCATTCTTCGCGCGTTGGACGAAATCCAGCGTGCGGCGGCTCGACACGTGCAACACATGATAACGCGCGCCCGGATGCTTGCGCAGCTCGCGCAAATCGCGCTCGACCATTTTCCATTCGGGTTCATCGGGGTAAGGCGCGGCACCCACTTTTATCTGAATGGGACCCGGAGCCATGGAGCCGCCATGACCTAAAAATTCCGCGTGTTGAAGCAAGGGCACATTTAATTTCTCAATCCGCGCGAACGCTTTATCCATCACTTCATCGGACAAGACTCCGAGGCCGTCATTGGTAAATGCGCGCACGCCGGCTTTCACCAGCTCGGCAAAATCAGTCACATTGTCGCTATTGAGATTGCGCGTGATCGCCGCGGACCAAAACACATGCACGCCGAACTCACGTTCAAACGGCCGCACTTCTTCCTGACCCTTTTCCAAAATTTTAACCGAATCAATTGTCGGTTGCGTGTTGGGCATGGTCAGCACGGCGGAGTAACCGCCTTTTAAAGCGGCCTTTAATCCAGTCTCAGGTTTTTCTTTATGAGCTTGTCCCGGCACCCGCAAATGCGTTTGCGCGTCCACACCACTGGGCATCAGCACATGGCCCTTACCGTCGATGACCACGGCGCCCTTGGGAATGGTGGCGGAGCCGATGGATTTTAAGCGGCCGTTTTCGATGGCCACCCGGGATTTAGGTATTACTTTTTCCTGGGTCCACAGATCGACATTTTCAATGACGTAAGACGGGCTTTGTCGCTTCACGTCGAGGAGGCTATCAGCCTAGTTTCTAGATTGCAACCGGATCCACCGCAGAAGCTTTGCATCGTTATGGGCGTTGGATAAGGCCAGGGTGTCTGTCATCAGGCGCAGCTGAAATTTCGCGGCGTTATAAGTGGCCTCATCAAGGCCCTTAATTTGCGTAGCGAATTTCGCGGCATCCACCAAACAAGCGGCTTTTGCCCACTGTTCTTCCTCGCTAGCCGGGATTTTCTCAGCGCACTCTTTCACATAGGAATTTTCAACGCCGGCAAAGCA
>JANMVK010000351.1:0-4780 GCA_031392725.1 Pseudobdellovibrionaceae bacterium | reverse complement strand
TCCAAGCGTCGGAGCCGAAAGAGATGCGGCTAGCGCGATGGCAAGCCATCGGCGAATAGATATCGGTATCAAAATTTCCCCCCCGGGTATTAGTCGTATCCGAAGAGAGCAAGGCCTGGACCAAAGTCCAAGTAGTCGTTGCGATACTGAATAAAGGAAACTGGTGCGGTGGTGACACCGACTGGTGACAGAATAAACATTTCTAAAATACCTCGGCGTGTTATTGCGCCTTGGTCCAAACCGCGATGGCCGAGATCGGAAACACCGGCGTGCCCGGTGGTTGATTGGTGATCAAACCGAAATGGGGATCGAAGTTGAAAATTCGGTCCGGTGGATCATAAGTTTGGTCGCCGCAACAGGTATTGTTATGAAGCGCGTAAACAGCGTTGTATCCGTATACCATAGAACCCCAAACCGTTAAATCGCGGTTGGCCCAATCCTCGAGCAAAACGGTGAGGGTGTCGCTGGGCTCATGCATAATGGCGGTTTTGTAAGTGGTGTCGGAAGCTGGCCGGTTGTTGAGGTTTGGGCTCACATCCCAGCGCGAACGGGAGTCATTCCAGTTGCCGGAGATCAGCGCAACTTTATCACCCGCAATCAGGGCGGGAGTCCATGGAATGGAGTTAACTAACGCATGATTGGAATTGGTGTTGAAATTGCCCACGAGATAAACTGGGATATTGCTGACGATACTGAGTCCTTTGGTTAACCGCAGGCGATTTAAAGTGGCCCCGTTGACCACGCGGATGGCATTGGGCCATGCACCACCGCCGGCATAGCTGGCGCAATCGGGAATTCTAAACCGCACGTCCGCACCTTGGGCATCAAAGGCGTCACCCGCAAACGCGGTCGCCGCGGGACCGCCCGCTCCAGTGGTGCACAAAGGTTGCGGCAGCGCTTGTTGGGTGGCGGGATGGCTTACGAGTGCTTGCGTCCCGTCGGGGACCGCTCCCTGAAATGGATGCTCGAACGGGCTACCGCCGCCATAGCCATTTTGACTTCCGGGCCAAAAGGACGAAATCCAAACAATTCCATTAAACGGCTGACCGGTAAATCCGGCCGCGCCGAAGTATGATCCCAGTTCTCCGGGAGCGTTGTTCGCCAAGGCATTTTGCAACTGCTCAACATCAAAATTTATTGGCAGAATATGCGCGAGAGGCACTCGTTCTGGAGCGGGCAAAGATAGATTTTGCTGAATATGTCCATTGCGAAATCCGCCGCGAGTGGCATTAAGCACGTTGGTCGCATAAATTGGATCAGAACCCGCTGAGCAACCATAAGGAACGGCCTGCCACACGCTTTTTAATCCACACCCTCCCGCACCGCAGTTAAGCGAAGCGCCGCCAATGCAAAGAGGTGAAACGCCATTGGTAATCCAATGGCCGGGCTTTTGCGGAGTGGCTCCGGCCCCGGAGTTAATCAAGTTGCCATAGGAAATCACTCCCACGCCCAATAAATCGTCATAGATCTTTTTTGAAACGGCATCATACTCGTAGTAAGAAAATGCTCGCGGCAAATCGGGCGCGGCCGGCCACGGGCGGCTCAGAGCCCACCGATCACGGATATCATCTTGGCCCACGGGAATTAAATTTTCCAAATAACGCCCGGGATGATCCGACCAAATGGGAATTCCAGGAAACAAATTGGGGGCGCCGGGATCCCGCACAAACCAAACGCCATTAATAATTCGAAGGTCGGCGTTGTAGGCAAACTTATAGGATCTAACCGTTACTGAATCCGCTGCCAAGGGCGGATCCACAACAAACCGCAAGTTATCGGTATTGGTGGCAACCGCGCCAGTCAATCCATTCAAACTGGCTTCCCTGATTTGCGTGTCGCCCTCACCCGCGCCCGGCAATTTTAACAGTTGCACGCCATGAGCGGTGTCTAGTGCTTGCTCGCGCCAGCGAGCCACAGCATAGGCGTCCCAATCGAGACCGGTTCCACCGCAGTTGGTGCAGCCATTATCCGCCGCCGCGGTGAGATCGGCATAAGGGCCTCCCCACACGGCGCTGGTGGCGATGCGAGCGCGGTTAAATCCTCCGTTGCCGCACCGGGCGTCGCTGTTATTAATCAAGCGTCCACCTACCGTCACTTTTAAAAAAGTCTCATAACCGCCCGAGCCGCCGATGCACAGATCACCATTGGCGTGCAACCGCCCATTCATGTCCATCGC
The DNA here is from genome assembly GCA_031392725.1 of Pseudobdellovibrionaceae bacterium. GTDB lineage: Bacteria > Bdellovibrionota > Bdellovibrionia > Bdellovibrionales > UBA1609 > JALHOQ01. Next base: position 2,604 of record JANMVK010000351.1, on the reverse strand, counting down.
GGGACCGGTGTTGATCTCCGCCTGCGTGACATCGTAGAAAGCCATAAACTGAAACATGGAAATGTAGCCGACGGATAAACGCATCTCGAGCGGTTCAACCACGTTGCCGCCGAACACTGTGCTCGGCGCGATCACGTTAAATTTCACCTGCAGATCGGTGATGGGACCATTCATGCCTTTGAACGGACCTGAGGAAATAATCGCGCTCGGTGTGACTTTGATAATATTCACGCTGACCGGCGACACCGAGTAAGGCGCTGCCACCAAGGGGACCGCGGCGCCCGGATCCAAAGCGAGATTGAGATAAGTCTCAATTTCTAAAGCGGTGGGATCGGAATTGTTCATCAAAAAGCCTTCAAGCAGGACGGTCACCATGGCGCGCACGCCCTCGGACATATAGAACGCCTGTTTTTTGGCGCTGAACGATTCCATCGAGCGCAAGTTCGAGTCAAAATTCACCAGCACGGCGTCGACGATCACTGATAACGTCACCATGATTCCGGCAATGACCAGAAGTGCGCTGCCTCTTTGGTTGTTAAGTCCTAGATTAAGTTTCATTGGAAAATATATGAGTTGCGCGGTGAAAACCGGGCAATCTCCTCCATCATCATCCAACCCGCCAGAGAGCGGAGTGGTCCGTTTAAAGATCTTTTTGGCGCTGAAGCAAAACCGGCAGCGGCGTCGTCGGAACCGACGATGGTGCCCACTTGCATCGAGAGCAGCTGCGAGGGGACCACTGGTGGAGCGAACACACCGGCTCCGAACACTTCCACCACTGTTGGAGCGTTGAACAGCCATTCGTCATTTATGCCGGTGGGGGTCTCGTTGATGTTGCCATCGGGTACGTTGAAATCATAACCGAGGGCGTATTGCATATCAAAAACTTGATCGGCGATGATGGCGTCTTCGTCCGCCGTTTTCGCATTGTCGTTGTTGGTGTTGATCCAGCGCTTAAGCATGCGGTTGATGGAATCCCAATACAATGTTTGCACATTCACCATGGTCACCACGCCATTTCCCCAATTCCACAGCGCGGGCGGGCGCTGGTTGGATTGCCCGGCAACGGTGGTCATTTGGCAAGTGATGAGGTTGACGACAGTTGCGTATTGCGAACTATAAAAATCGCCTAAGGTGAACATGACTTGGCGGTTTAGAAACGTGACCTCATTGGCGGCCACCGGTTGCAGACAACAGGTGGGCCCATTAAAGGCGACTTGCACCGTGGTAGGATTGACTTGCCCGGTGATGGCACATTCCTGGAGAGGAATACTCACCGTGCTGACTGTCACGCGGTCCGAGTTGGCGCAGGCGGGAAGCGGCGCCCGAGCTAAGCACGCATCCTCCACCCAAATTCCCATCCAGGCGCGGACCGATCCGCCTCCGGCTTGCATCAGTTCGCCGCGCAGATATTCAATCAGCAAAAGTGAATCTTGGTAGAGCGAGGAGCGGCTCTCGGTGGTTTTATAATAACTCAAATTGGAAACGTGAGCGGTCATGGCGCCGGCGATTAAAAACGTCGCAATACCCATGGCGATCATAATTTCTACTAACGAAAAGCCACGCTGATTCATTAGGTGCTCCTGTACGTTAGATAACGGACACTTCGCGCCCGGCCGTTGTCATCCCAGGTCACTCGCAAACTGATTTCGATAATTTTGGTAATTGGAAAATTAGTGCGTACCGTCCACGTCGCGGTGAATACTCCTCCCACCGCTAGCTTTTTGCACTCGTCATCGAACAGTTGCGTGTGGGTGCCGTTGGTGAGCTTCACGTCAGATTCAAACACCGACAGCAATTCTTCAAGCACGATACCCGCCACGTCGTGGGCTTTGCTCATGCGCCGGTTGAGATTGTAACTCGAGCTGATCATATTGGTGGAGTAAGTGGAAAAACCGAGCGCGAGGCCGAGCATGCCCATCGCCACCACCACTTCCATCAATGTGAAACCGCGCGAGCCTCTCGTCATAAGTGGCGCACCTGTCCTATCGCCGGATAGATGGTGAATAGATTGGTGTTGCCGTGTGACGAGGTGATGGTGATGTTGACCGGCGCGAGGTCGGTGAGACCGCCCGATGGTTTAAAAATCACGCGGCTGCCGGTGCTGAAATCGGTGATGGTGGTTTGCGCGCTAAAGCGCACCAGTTGCTGCAGATCCGGCGCCGGTAGCGGCAGAAAAGTGCACGGCGTGGGAATGGCATAAGTGTTGATCGATACGGTTTGCGCGTCGACCCGGGTGACAATGGCGCACTGGTTTTTGGTCACGGCGGCGTTGCGCGCGGTGATCAGGGCGTCCTTGAGCGTGGCCACTTCGTTTTTGAATAAATAATTTTCTTTGGTGCGTTGGCCCATGGTGGACACGGTTATGGCCGCGAGAATTCCCGCGATGGCCACTACGATCATCAATTCCGGCAGTGAGAAGCCGCCTTCGCGTTTGATCTCGGGTGGAGGCAGGCTATCGACGTAGGCGTTGTAGGCTTTATTGAGATCAGAAAAAAAATCTTTGTCGCGGAAGAAAATTTTCTGCAAACGTTTGCCGGCGACCGCCTCATTCAGATGGCGGCGCAGGCGGTAAAGCGGCCCGGCCAGCCGGTTGGATACCAAAAC
>JANMVK010000185.1:0-1488 GCA_031392725.1 Pseudobdellovibrionaceae bacterium | reverse complement strand
CGAAGTTCCTCTGCTCGAGCCTTTGCCTTTGATCCAAGGTCAGGTGGCGTTTGAGCAAATGATCGTGCAAGACACCATGGAATTTGTAAAACCCGAGTATAAAAACATGGCCACCGGCCGCGCAACAGGAACCAGCAAATTTGCCACGCGGCTGCCTTCGGACGCGCGCTTTATGGATGAGCTTAAGGCCAGTGGCCAAATCACTCTCGAGCCGATCACTCTCAACACCGTGCAAGTCGGAAAAATGCTCAACGACATGATCGCGAAAGTTCCGGTACTTAAGTTGCCGCCCGCCAAGGTCGAACCGCTCAAAGGCATGGTCAAAGCGGATTACACGCTAGCCGCGCAAGCGCTGAATTTGTCCCCGCTGTTCGCGCGGGACGCCGACGGCAGCGAATTGGAACTTAAAGGGAAAGTGATACTTCCCACCATGCAAGGCGATCTGGTTGGCAACTTTCTCTGGGTTAATCCTTCGCTTAAAGGCTGTGTGATGGAAGCCAATGCCGATGACAAAGGCCGCTTGATTGTGCCCGTCGCCCTAAAAGGCAATTTGATGCAGCCTGAATTGGGTATGGTCACCGATATGGTGAATAAACTGGCGGGCAGGGCCCTCGATTGCGAAAAGAAGAAGATCGTCGAACAAATTAAAAAAGACGGCGGCAAGAAGCTGGAAACCGAAGCGAAAAAAGTCTTGAAGGGAATTTTAGGCAACTAGATGGATGCGGAACAAGTAGCGGAAAAAACCTGGCACGACATCGTCAATCAGGCGGCGGGCGTGATGAATTACCAATTGTTTGAACTCGACGGCCACGGCGTCTCGGTGGCGAAACTCATCACCGGCGTGGTGTTGATGTTTGCGGGTTACGTCATCTCGGGTAAAGCGGCCCGGGAAGTGGACCGCCGCGTGCTGGGCCGGCTGAATCTGGAAGAATCGCTGCGCTATTCGTTCCAGCGCCTGATTTTTTATATTTTCTTTTGCGTGGCCTCGCTGTTCACCTTGCGCACACTCAATGTCCCGATCACGATATTCACCGTGGTCGGCGGCGCACTGGCCGTCGGCATCGGCTTTGGCTCGCAAAACATTGTGAACAACTTTATCAGCGGTATTTTAGTTATGGTTGAGCGGCCGGTCCGAGTCGGCGATTTTATCGAGGTCGACGGCGTGTCAGGCTCGGTGGTTAATATCGGGATCCGGTCCACCACGGTGCAAACTCTGGCTAACGCCGCGGTTATTATTCCCAACACCATTTTGATCGAGAAAAATCTAACCAATTGGAACTTTTCCCACACTGTGGCCGACGCTGTCCGCATCGGCGTGGGCTATGGCACCAACACGGAAACGCTGAAACAAATTTGTTTTCAGGCCCTTGAACAGGTGCCCGATGTCTCCTCCCCTAAGGACGCGGTGCTGATCTTCTTTGATTTTGGCGATAATGCCCTAATTTTCGACCTGACCTACAACATCGCCTCCAACAACTATCCCCGCCG
>JANMVK010000104.1:0-3402 GCA_031392725.1 Pseudobdellovibrionaceae bacterium | reverse complement strand
GCTGCTCATCGGCCGCGCTTCGGTCGTGTGGCTGAGTTGCGAAAGCACGTTGCCTGTGGTCACCTTTTTGTGCAATCCTCTAAAACTACGATGGGCCCGATTCCTACATACAGTTCGATAGACGACGGTGAGATGACATGAAGAAAAAAGCCAAATTCGGCGAAGGCTTAGGCTCATTCCTGCTGGCGGTGGCCGCGATTTTAGCATTTCGCTGGTTGCTGTTTGAACCGTACGTGATTCCCTCCGGTTCGATGATCCCCACGCTGCTGATTCACGATCATATTTTGGTCAGTAAATTCGCCTACGGCGTGCGCATTCCCTTTACCAAGCATTGGTTGTTCAAAAATCAAGATCCCAAGCGCGGCGATATCGTCGTGTTCCGCTCGGTCGAGGACAACGGTTTCTTTATGATTAAGCGAGTGGTCGGCGTGGCCGGCGACAAGATCGAGGTCGATCCCGAAGGCTTTGTGACCCTCAACGGCGAAAAGCTGCCGGCAAAAATTTTGCCCGTGACTGAGGATAAAAAATCGCAAGCGCCCTACTACCCGGTGAGTGAGAACGACATCGGCGGAGCCTTCGTTGAATACGATTTCTTTGAAGAGGACCTGAAGGGCGTCGCCCACCGGGGCCTGTTGACCAAAAACGCCGCGCGCTTTTTTGACCGGCCGTTTCTGGTCCCGGAAAATCAATTTTTCTGCATGGGCGACAACCGCGACAACTCCAAGGACAGCCGCTACTGGGGCGCTTTACCGCGCGAACATCTGCTCGGTAAGGCCCTGTTTGTGTGGCTCAGTTGTGACGAGACGCTGCCTTATTTGCCGTTTCTCTGCAATCCGCTCAAATTGCGCTGGAGCCGCTTCGGCCATCCGCTGAACTGAGAGCTCAGTCCATGAGCTCTTCTTCCACCGACACCGCCAAGAAGCACCTTAATTTTCTCATCCGCTACACTCTGCAATCCGCCAGCATCATTGTGATTTTGGCCGTCTTGGTGCGGGTTTTTCTGGTTTCCTCCTACGTCATGTCGGGCGCCAGTATGTTGCCGTCGGTGTGGCCGGGAGATTTTCTGATCGCCTTCAAATGGAGTGTGTGGACGCCCGAACGGGGCGATGTGGTGGCGCTTCGTTGCCCCGGTGCACGCGATCGCACTTGCCTCAAGCGGGTGATCGGCGTGCCGGGTGACCGGGTGGAATTCCGGGCCGGGCAACTGGTGGTGAATGGTGAATCCAGCCGCCTAAGCAAGGTGTCCCAGGAGTTGGCGGTCGAGAGATTGGGCTCGGTGAAATGGGTGATTTGGCCTGCTTTGGTATCGGGAGCGTCGGTGGCGCCGCTGGTGGTGCCGCCCGGCCATGTGTATCTGCTCAACGACAAACGCGGGGATGGCGAGGATTCCCGCAGCTGGGGTCCGGTCTCGCGCGACGAGTTGGAGGCTAAGGTGCGCTTTGTTTGGCTTTCGCTCGATTGGTTTGACGCCGGCAAAGTGCGCAGCTGGCCACGTCCGCGATGGCAGCGGATGTTGCGTAGCATTGATTGACTCCCGAATGGCGGGCGGATACATTTCTGATCAATGTCAATTGTCGGCGAATCGTTCCTTAGTTCCGAACAACTTACGGAAAAAGACATTGCACAAATTTTTTCCCGGGCCGAACTCTTTAAAGCCGAATTCCTAAAACACAAGCGCATCGATCATCTCCTAACAAAATCCGAAGGCATGTCTCAAAAAGTGGTGGCGTTGGTGTTTTCCGAACCCAGCACGCGCACGCGTTTGAGCTTTCAAATCGCGGCCGGCCGCTTGGGCCTGCGCACTTTGGCACTCGACAATCCGCAAGTGGCCTCGCTCAGCAAAGGCGAAACGTTGGAAGACACCTTCCGCAACGTGGCCGCCATGCTGCCGGATTTAATGGTGGTGCGGTACAACACCAATCCCGACGCCGATGCCGTGATAAAAGAACTGCCCTGTCCGGTCATCAACGGCGGAACGGGCGCCAGCGAGCATCCGACCCAGGCCTTGCTCGATGCTTTCACCATTCAAGAGTTCCGCGGCCAGGTGAAGGGCGAAAAAGTTTTGATCGTCGGCGACGTGCTTCACAGCCGCGTGGCCAACTCCAATTTATTATTGCTGCGCCAGATGGGCGCCGAGATCGCGTACTGCGCGCCCAGTGAATTTATCCCGAAGAACGATGGATGGAAGGGCGTGCGCAGTTTCCCGCAGCTCAATGAAGCCATCGAATGGTCGACGGTGATTATGGGACTGCGGGTGCAAAAAGAACGGCATCAGTCTGAAGGTAGCATCGGCATGTCGCTCGCCGAATACCGCGAAAAATACCGCATCGGCGGCGATCAGCTGAAACACTTCCGCAATGACGGCATTTTACTTCATCCCGGCCCGGTCATCCGCGGAATTGAATTCTCGGCCTTCGTGCTGAATGATCCGCGCTGCAAGGTTTTGGATCAAGTGACCAATGGAGTTTTTGTCCGGGCCGCGCTGATGTCGATCATGCTCGGGCTCGAGGTGCAAAAGACGTGAGTACCGAAGCGGGTTTTCTGGTTTTGGAGTCCGGAGAAATCTTCTCCGGCCTGTGGAACGGAAAGGAAGACCGCGCCGGTGAGGTGGTGTTCAACACCAGCCACAGCGGCTATGAGGAAATGGCCACCGATCCTTCCTACTTCGGGCAAATTTTAGTGCTGACCGCTCCCCAGCAGGGCAACTACGGCGACGATGACAAGTGCTGGGAATCTTCGAAAATTTGGATTGAAGGATTTGTCTGCGTCGAGATGCAGGAGTCCAAGCGTGAAAGCTCCTGGCAACAGAAATTACTTCGTAATGGCGTGCCGATCTTGACCGATGTCAACACGCGCCAGTTGGTTCTCCAACTGCGCGAAAAAGGCACGCAATGGGGCGCACTAGTGAAGGGCACCGATAGCGCCGCGGCATTGGAAAAAGCCAGAAAATTGATTGCCCACAAAAAGACTATGGACCGAGACTGGGTGAATATGGTTTCGCGTAAAAAAGTGGAGATCCGCAAAGGGCAAAATCCGCGCGGGCCCAAGATCGCGGTCTTGGACCTGGGCTGCAAGGAAAACACACTGCGTGAACTCGCGAAGCACACCAGCGAGGTTTGCATTTTTCCGTCGCGCACGTCTCCGGAAGAAATCCGCAAGTACAATCCCGGTGGAATTTTGCTATCCAACGGTCCCGGTGATCCGGCTGATATTGAAGTGGCCACCGACACCGTCCGCTCCTTGCTGGGCTGGCGGTTTATTTTCGGCATCTGCATGGGCCACCACGTGCTCGGCATGGCGCTGGGCGGGAAGACCTATAAATTAAAATTCGGCCACCGCGGCTCCAATCATCCGATCAAAGATAAATTGTTGAACAAGATTTATGTGACCAGCCAAAACCAC
>JANMVK010000093.1:0-4335 GCA_031392725.1 Pseudobdellovibrionaceae bacterium | reverse complement strand
AGTTCAGTCACTTCAATGTCGAGCGCGGCATAATCGACCACGACATCGGCGTATTGCAAAGCCACATCGGGCAGCTCAATCATATAACGTTCGCGGATCTGATCGATCAGGTACTGTTCTTTCATTTTCACCTGTTCGAGTTTTAACGAGGCCTCGTTCAGCCGAGTTTGCAGCTGGTGATGCGATTGATGAATCTCATTGATCGCCGACTCCGCCGCGCGGGTCTTGGCGTGAACTTGTTCGTAAAGATCTTTGCTTGCTGCCACCTTGGCTTGAAATTCTTGGGTGTTGGAGATCGACAGTTCGAGATCCAACTTGCGCTGCTCGATCAAAACTTGGTTCACATTCAGGGATTCCACGCTGCGTTCGGATTCAGTGGCCATCTTGTCCACTTGTTCCTGCACTTCGCGCAGATTGCGGTCGAGCAACTCAAAGCGCTGCTTGAGCGAGTCCACGTCTTTATTGGTCGACGCCGCCTCCACCTGCAACTCGGTCACGCGCTTTTGCATGCCTTCGATGCCGGCCTTGGCCTTTTGGAACTCTTCATCCAATACTTTAACTGAGGCTTCTAAGGTGATGCGGCGCTCGCGCATTTCGGTTAACCGCCCGCCGGTGTCTTCGGCTTCGGTTTGGGCTTTTAATTTGGCCGCGTCTTCTTTGTTAACTTCGGATTGCTGGCGTTGCACGGCCACTTGGGCATTGTGCAGTTCATTCTCACTGCGCTCGAGATCCTTTTTGAGCTCGGCCATCATCACTTCTTTTTCAGTGTTCTTTTTGCGCGCGGCCTCTAACTCCTCGCCCACTTGCTTGGCTTTACCTTCGATTTTGTCGAGCGAGAGTTTCGCTAAAGCTAATTTGCCGCCCCACTCTTCACGCTGGCCCGAGAGCTCTTTGATCTCGCGGCGGCGTTTGAGCAAACCGGAGTCGGCGCTGTCGGCCGTGCCGCCGGTGAGAATTCCATCGGGAGTCAGGCAATCGCCGTCTAAAGTCACAAAAGTATAGCCGCTGTAATCGGGGCGCAGTTTAAGCGCGGTGCGGATCGTGTCGACCACAGCCACTTTATCGAAAAACGGCGCGATGGTGGCGCGTTGTTCTTCAGGAATGGTCACAACGTCACTTAAGATCGCGGTCACACCTTCTTGCGCTTTGAGGCGCGAGATATCGGTGTAGCCTTGCATTCCCATCCATTCGCCGGCCACAAAACTCGAGCGGCCTTTATTGTTACCTTTTAAATAATTGATGGCGTTCATGGCGGTGTCGCCGGAATCCGAAACCAGCAACTGCAATTTGCTGCCGAGAGCGGCTTCCATTGCCAATTCATACTGTTCGGGAGCCTCAACGAGCTCGGCCACCGGGCGCATGGCCATAACGGCGGAGCCGCCAATACCTGTGCCGCCACTGGTGCTGACGGTCCCGTCGGCGTGAACTTCCTGGCGTGAGCGCTGCCACAACATGACTTGCTTTACGCCTTCTTCGAAACCTTCAAAATTAGATTGGAGATTTTCCAGACCGTATAAGCGGCTGGCCACTTGGTTGTGGTTGTCTTTGAATTTTTCAACTTCCTGGGTTTTCTCAGCCAACTGGCGTACTAAAATCTGGTGGTTGGTTTCGAAATTCTCCACGTCCTTCATGATATCGAGCTGCATTTGGCGCTCGACTTCGAGTTTGGAGAACGTTTGGTTGCGGCGTTTTTCAAAATCCCCGCGCTGGGTGACGAGTTCCTGCTCCACATAACGGGCCTGAGTTAAGCGCTCGTCAATTTCCTTGGTTTTTTCAGTCAGAGTTTGAAAACGCACATCGAGGTGAGTTTCCGATTGCGACACGGTCAGCATCTCACGGCGTTCGGTGGTCAATTGATTGTCTACTTCCGTGATCCGCACTTGCACCTTGGAGAATGCGGCGGCTTTTTCCTGGTATTCACGGCCAACTTGTTCGGCCTTAACCGTGGTCGTCTCCAGATTCGCGCGGACCTGCACCAACTCATTGTCCAACGCCATCTTGCGGGCGGTGGATTGCTCGAGCAGTGATCCGGTCATTTCTTTATTGCGCTTGGCCTGTTCGATTTCAAAATTTAATTCACGAATATTAAACTCAAGATTCTGGGTTTCAGTTTGCGAGCGCGAGTGATTGCCCAGCACATCTTCCAGAGATTTTTCGCTCTCAACCGACTGAAGGCGCAGAGACGCCACGTCGGCTTCCATTCCGGAGACTTTACCGCCCCAGCCGGCTTCTTGTTCCCGCGCGGTTTCCACTTCCAAACGCAAGGATTCCGCTTCACCGTGAAGTTGCAGGTAGCTCTTCGCCGAGTGGATCATTTCTTTTTCTTGTAAATCGCGCTTCAAATTGCGGTAACGTTCGGCGCGCTGAGCCTGGCGCTCCAAAGAATCAAGCTGGCGCTTTTGCTCGCCCAAAATATCTTGCAGGCGAACCAGGTTTTGCTCGGTGGAAATCAATTTGCGCTGGGATTCGCGCTTACGGACTTTAAATTTAGTAATGCCCGCGGCTTCTTCGATCAGCGTGCGGCGGTCTTCGGGCTTGGCGGTTACGATCTTGCCGATCGCGCCCTGCTCTATAATCGAAAAACCTTTGGCGCCGGCGCCCGTGTCCATAAAAATTTCTTGGATATCGCGCAGACGCGCGGTCTCTTTGTTAATTAAATATTCGCTCTCGCCATCGCGATGCAAACGGCGGGTGACCATGACTTCTTCGTGCTTCAGATATTTTACCGGAAAGGGGCCTCCGTCGTTTTCGAGGGTTAGCGAAACTTCAGCCATACCCATCGGGGCATAGCCCTCAGCGCCGGCAAAAATCACGTCGGACATACTGGAACCGCGCAAGTGTTTGGCGGACATCTCGCCCATCACCCAAACCAGCGCGTCCACGATATTTGACTTGCCGCATCCATTGGGGCCGACCACACCGGTGATTCCCTTATCAAAGTGAATGACCGTGCGATCTTTGAAAGACTTAAACCCAACGATATCTAACTTTTTAATCCTCAATGTTTTCCCCGAATATCTGTCACGCGCCCCGAGGGCGCGTGAGCGTCTTATCATTAATGGCCGCCTGAGCAGCCGCTAAACGCGCGATGGGCACTCTGTAGGGAGAACAACTCACGTAATCCAGTCCAACCTTATGGAAAAACTGAATGCTGCTCGGATCCCCACCGTGCTCGCCGCACACGCCCAACTTTAGATCTGGCCGGGCCTTTAGTCCCAATTCAACCGCCATTTCGACCAGTTTGCCAACTCCTTTTTGGTCAATGGAGGCGAAGGGATCGGCCTCAAAGATGCCCTCGCTGACATAGGTCGCTAAAAAGCGGCCGGCGTCGTCACGAGATATACCAAGAGTGGTTTGGGTGAGGTCATTGGTGCCGAAGCTGAAAAAGTGAGCATGTTCAGCGATTTTGTCCGCCATTAGAACCGCCCGGGGCAGCTCAATCATGGTGCCGATTAGAAATTGAAACTTACATTTCTTAATTTCCTGAACTTTAAGCACTTCAGTTTCGACCAGAGATTTAAGCATTTTGAGCTCTTGTTCGGTGCCGACCAGCGGGATCATGATTTCCGGCGTGAGCTTCGCGCCTTTTTTTATAATCTCAACTGCTGCTTCAGCAATCGCCCGCGCCTGCATTTGGTAAATTTCCGGGTACGTGATCGCCAACCGGCAACCGCGATGGCCGAGCATCGGATTCATTTCATGTAAGGAGCGCACCTTCACCCGCAATTTGTCCGGGTTCATGCTAAGGCGCTTAGCCAGATCCTGCACTTCCTCTTCGTTGTGCGGGAGAAATTCGTGCAGGGGCGGATCGAGTAGGCGAATTGTAACGGGCAAACCCTTCATCACTTCAAACAAGCCGGAGAAATCGGTTCGCTGCATGGGCAGAAGTTCTTCGAGAGCTTCGATTCGCTCTTCTTTGGTTTCCGCCATAATCATCTGGCGCATGACATCGATGCGGTCGGCGCCAAAAAACATGTGTTCCGTGCGGCACAAGCCCACGCCCTCGGCTCCAAACCGGCGCGCGACTTCGGCGTCTTGGGGAGTGTCGGCGTTGGCCCGCACTCCGAGTTTGCGCTTTTGATCGGCCATTTTCATTAGGCGCGTGAAATACTCATCCAATTTCGGCTCGATGGTTTTCACTTCGCCGAGAAACACTTCGCCGGTGCTGCCGTCGAGTGTAATTTGATCGCCCAGTTTTAACACGTAACCTTTTACGCGCATTTCTTGGGTCTGATAGTCGACGTCGATTTCGCCGCAACCGGCGACGCAACATTTGCCCATGCCGCGCGCGACGACGGCCGCGTGCGAAGTCATTCCGCCTCGGGTGGTGAGTAC
>JANMVK010000068.1:0-5203 GCA_031392725.1 Pseudobdellovibrionaceae bacterium | reverse complement strand
GCTCAATTATGGATGTCAACGGCACCGGCGTGCAGTTCAGTTCTTTGATTGTTCCGCGCGACCTCACCGCTCGCCGCCCCACCACCGGCGTGAACGGCATGATCCGTTACAACACCAATCTCTCGAAGTTTGAAGTTTATGAAAATAACAACTGGGCGAACATGATCAGCGCCGGCGGCGCCGGCGACAATCTCGGCAACCACACCGCTACCACTGCGGTCCTAGCTCTTGCCGGAACGGGAACCGCGCCTAGTTACACTTTCGCGCCCGACACTAACACCGGCATGTGGTTAGGCGGCCCGGACATCTTGGCGTTTAGCACCGGCGGCAGCGAGAAAATGCGGATCGACTCGGCTGGAAATCTCGGAATCGGCACCAATATCCCGGCTTTCAATGTCGACATCCGCTCAACCGCCTCCATTGCCGCTGCGGCCATCCGGGTTATTAACACCGACAATAACGCCCTCTCGCCTTCATATTTATTCCTGAACGTGGGTAACGCCAATGCGGATTCCTATGTCCGCATGGAAGGCGTCGGCGGCAGCACTTGGTACTCCGGCCGCGAAGGGGGAACAAACACTTTCCGGATCGGCTTCAATGGTGATGGCAGCTTGCCGGGCAGCGCGACCTCCACCGACATGATTACCGTCAATGCTTCCGCGCGCGTGGGCATCGGAACCATCACGCCATCGAGCGGCTCGATTCTGGATATTAACGGCACCGGCGCCAACTACTCGAGCATGATTGTTCCGCGCGAGACTTCCGCTCTGCGACCCACCACCGGCGTCAACGGCATGCTCCGTTACAACACCAATCTCTCGAAGTTTGAAGTTTATGAGTCCAACAACTGGGTCAACATGGTTAGCGCCGGAGGCGCGGGCGACAATCTCGGAAGCGGCATCGCCACGACGCAGATTCTATCTCTCTACGGCACAGGCACAGCTCCTGGAGTTGCTATCGGCCAGACCAACACCGGAATGTGGGCGGTCGGTACAGGTCAAATCGCATTCAACACCGCGGGTGTTGAAAGGTTGCGCGTCGCTAACAACGGTAACGTCGGCTTGGGCACCACGAATCCGACTTCAAAACTGGAAGTTGCCGGCGTTGTTCATTCGAACTCGGGAGGTTTCAAATTCCCGGATGCAACAGTACAGACCACAGCTGCAGGATCCAACTATCAAGTATTTGATTCCAGCGGGACTTGGACCAAACCTTCGCTCGGAAATTTCGCGGTCGTGGAATGTTGGGGAGGCGGGGGCAGCGGCGCTCGCGGAAATGGCTCTTTCATGGGTGGCGGTGGCGGCGGTGCCTACGTTACAAATACATTTAGTTTATCTAGTTTGACTGCCACTGTCACCGTGACCATCGGGGCCGGGGGAACTGCTCCTGCACTAAACACGAGCGGAAATCAGGGCGGAAATTCAACCTTCGGAGCTTATTTAACATCCTATGGTGGAGGCGGTGGCACTTATGGGGGCGGTGTTGGAGGCGGGGGCGGTGGTCCGATGGGAGCCGGGGTTGGATCAGTTGCGGGGGCCCCTTGCATCGGAGCCTATATGGGCAATACGGCCGCGGGAGCGGCCGCGTGTGCCGGAACTGGCTCCGACGGTTTCGTTGACGGAGTCGACGGATTCCATCATGGGGGCGGTGGCGGTGGAACTCAAACCCCTTCTTTCAAAGGCGGCAAATCCGTATTTGGTGGCGGTGGCGGTGGAGCGGCTCGGTCCGGAGCAGCGACGGCCGGTGGTTTGTCAGTTCGCGGCGGAGCCGGCGGAGCTGGCGGCAACGGCGTGGCCGGAACTGCGGGAGCACAACCGGGTGGTGGTGGCGGCGCGAGCTTCAACAGCACGGCCGGTGCTGGCGGTGACGGTCGATGCACCATTCAGGTCATGTAAATATCGGAACGACATCACCTAGTTCAAATCTCAGCTTTGGTGGAGACTCAGCTCGCGCTGTGGGTATGGAGCGCTCCACATCTGCGATTGCAAATCCCCTAACGATTTCAGCTGGGGGAACCCAACCGGGGACCTTAAACGGTAACGGTGGAGCTCTGATCCTAACCACAGGTATCGCGACCGGCGCGGGTGGATCTAGCATGGAATTTCGTACGGGCACACCTGGTTCCAGCGGCACAGCGGACGTTGTCCCCCAGCGACACTTTACATGTGCAAGGTGGAGTGTTTGTTACCGGAGGAATCGTCGCGAATGCTCAAGTTGATGCCTCAACATTTGATTTTGGTGGCAACTATGGCACCCGAGTCGCAAGTGCCGGCACGCAAAATCTAACGCTTGAGACCAACGCAATTGAGCGCGTCCGAGTGACTGCCAATGACCGGTCCCGCGCAATGGACCAACAAAACCGTCGCGGGAGACGTAAGCATTCAAGCAGAGGCCGGCAACCTGCGTCTGGCTAATGCCGTCAACCAATTCATCGCGTTTGATGTAGGGCCGAACACCACTGCCTTGAACGAAGCCATGAGAATTAATAATGTTGGCGCCGTCGGTGTTGGAACTACAACGCCTGCAGGTGGCGCGATTTTGGATATCAATGGCACAGGCGTAAATTTCTCAAGCTTGATTGTCCCTCGCGGCACGACCGCACTTCGCCGTTTGAGGGTTACGCCAACAACAACTGGCGGCAGTTCAATGACATGACGATTTATAAAGCGGCCACTGAAAGTGTAACGAACAGCACTTTGATCAACGATGCCTTTCTGAAATTTAACCTAAACGCCAACGAGAAATGGCAGTTCGAATTTCATGCCTACTATGACAACAACGGCGGAAACATTGATAATATTAGAATGGCTTTGACCGGCCCCGCCACACCGACGAACCTAATCTACAACATGATGATCAACGACAACCTGGCGAACCCGACCTCAGCCCAATCCTCTTTGTCGTACGGCTCCGTGATCACGGGATCGGGGTCACCCGGAACCGTGGGCACGACAAATCCAGGTACATTGATTATCAAGGGCGTAGTTGAAAACGGAGCTACGGCAGGAAATCTACAACTTCAATGGGCCCAAAACTCCACCAACGCCACCGCAATCAGAGTCCTCCGCGGCAGCTACCTAAAAATGGTCCGCCTCCCCTAAATGTCTCGGAGCCTTTTTTGCAGTACGGCGCAGCATTTGGGCGTGTATTGACCTTATATTACGGATTCCCTAATCTCTGACGCCTAGTACTGCAGAAAAGGCTCCGAGACATTTAAGGGGATTTTATGAATAGCCGTTGGAATGACACTGAAGCTGCTCCATTTAAAAATGATCCGGTCGCTATGCGCGCGTATACGTCCCGCCTTTTGGGAGCGGAAGCTGCGTTGGTTCAGCATGGTGGCGGCAACACTTCGGTGAAGGCTTCGCGGAAAAATTTATTTGGTGAGACTGAAGAAATTTTGTACGTGAAAGGCAGCGGTTGGGATCTCGCCACCATCGAGCCGCAGGGTTTTGCGCCGGTGAAAATGGATGTGTTGTTGCGCATGGCTCAGCTTCCGGAGTTGAGTGATAGCGATATGGTGCGCGAGCAAAAAGCGGCGATGACAAATCCATCCGCCCCGACTCCCTCTGTTGAAGCCATTCTCCACGCTTTGATTCCGTTTAAATATGTTGAGCACACGCACTCCGACTCGGTGGTGACGCTGACCAATTGTCCTGAAGGCGAAAAATTCGCGAGTGAAGTATTTGGACCGAAAGTTTTGATCGCTCCATACATTATGCCGGGGTTTATTTTGGCCAAGCAGATTCACCAGCTCACGCGCGATGTGAAGTGGGATCAGCTCGAGGGCATCGTGCTGCTCCACCATGGAATTTTCACGTTTCACAATGATCCTAAAATTGCTTATGAAAACATGATCCGCTTGGTGACAAAGGCTGAACAATTTTTGGATTCGAAAAAAGCTTTGGTCACGCGCAAAGCCGAAGCGAAGTTAAAACCCAAAGCTGTGGAAATCGCGGAGCTGCGCAAAGCTCTCGGTGGTCTGATGGGCTCGGCCGTGTTGTGCCGCTTAAATACTAACGAAGAATCCGTAGGATTTTCGCTTTGGGAAAAAGCCCGCGACGTTTCGGGACGGGGAACAGTTACGCCCGACCACGTGATTCATATAAAACCAAAACCGATGTTCGTGGGAATGAACTTCACCGCCGACACGGAAGACTACAAGAAAAATTATGATGCGTACTTCGAACGCAATAAAACCATGGGCCTTAAGGAACTCGACACCTGTCCGCGCTGGGCCGTGTGGCCGGGCGCCGGCTGCGTAAATATTTCCACCACCGCTAAAGGTTTGCGCGTGGTCGACGACATCACCACCCACACCCGCCGCTGCCTGCAATGGGGCGAAACTCTCGGCGGCTGGATGCCGGTGAGTGAAAAAGATTTATTTGAAATTGAATACTGGGAATTGGAACAAGCCAAACTGAAATTGGGCGGCGGCTCCAAACCCGCTCTACAAGGCAAAGTGGCGGTGGTCACCGGCGCCGCCAGCGGAATCGGCCGTGCCATCGCGGAAGATTTAAAAGCGCAAGGCGCCTGTGTCGCGGCCCTTGACGTGAACCGCGAAATTGAAAACATGTTTAAGGGCGATCAAACGCTCGGCGTGCATTGCGACGTCACGAGCGAATCTTCGATCGCGGAGGCCATTCAAAAAGTAGCGCTGCAATTCGGCGGCGTGGATATCTTAGTGACTAACGCGGGAACTTTCCCCGCAGGCAAACCACTGCATGAATTAAGCGAGAAGGATTGGTCGTCCGTGCTCGACGTAAATTTGTCGGGCCATTGGCGCGTGATAAAAGCGGCTATTCCCCTCTTGAAACTGGGCTTTGATCCGAGTGTGATTGTGGTGGGATCTAAAAATGTTCAAGCCCCCGGCCCCGGCGCCGCGGCCTACAGCACATCCAAAGCGGGGTTGACCCAATTGGCCCGGGTGGCGGCTTTGGAACTCGCACCGTTCGGAATACGCGTTAACACGATCCACCCAGACGCGGTCTTCGACACGGGAATCTGGAGTGAAGAAGTCGTCGCCAACCGCGCGAAAAATTACGGCCTCACCGTCCATCAATATAAAACTAAAAATTTATTGAAGACCGAAATCACCTCGAAGAACGTCGCCAATCTAGTAACGTCGATGGTCGGGCCGGCCTTCGCGAAGACCACCGGCGCGCAAATCCCGATCGACGGTGGCAACGACCGGGTGATCTAG
>JANMVK010000751.1:0-1039 GCA_031392725.1 Pseudobdellovibrionaceae bacterium | reverse complement strand
TCGAAAAGTGGGAACGCCGCTCTCTTGCGAAACACCCGCGCCGGTGAGAACGCACACCTTGGTCGAGGGCCGCCACAGTGTCTTAAGTTGCGAAGATATCTCAATTTGGCACAAGCTCTCGTTGCTCAAGTGAAAACCACTTTCATCTGACAAAGCTGTGACAATACGTCACTGGGGTCCAGTTACGGTAAGTGTACACATATGCTTAAGGATTTTCATTTAATTCATAGGCGTAAGCCGCAGATGTTCGAGGGGACCGACACTTTAGTGTGGGAGACCTGCTTGCGTTCGATCGCCTTTACCGCGGACCCATCCAAAATCTCACTGATTGAAGGCGACGAAGTTTATTCCAACCTGGAAGCCTACGGATTTTTGTTGGAAGTGATGTGCGGCCTTCATTCGCCGGTGGTGGGTGAGACTGAAGTGTTCGGCCAATTTAAAAATTTCGCCAAACTTTGGGTCAAGCAAGAGCCTCAGCGCGTGACTTTGATGCAGCGTTTGTTTGGCGAAGCCAAAGACATCCGCTCAAAACATTTGTGCAATTTAGGAACTCAGTCTTACGGCAGCTGGCTCAAGCGCAAAGTTAAAGGCCGTCATGTGCATATTCTCGGCGGGGGTAACCTGGCCCAGGAGATTGCGCCTTATTTATTGAAAATCTCGGAATCGGTCACCATTCATGTGCGCAATCCGGATAAAGTGAAAATTAAAGGAGTGATCGTCCGCGGCTTAAGCGAGCGCGCCTTCACCACCGGCACTTTGATCGTGGCGGCGCCGCTTACGGCCTCCTATATTCAGCAGTGGCTGCGCGGCTCAACAATTGAATTTTTTGATCTGCGTGACACGTCCAATTCTGATCCGTTAACGATTGATTGCGACCGCAGGCACGTGCTCAGTGATGTTTTTAGCGAAATCGAGCGGACTAAATCTCTGCTCATGCCCATAATCGATCTCGTCAAAAGCGAAATCCTGGCGCGCAGTGAACGCACCGCGAGCCAGGTCCACGTCCGGCCGCAAGGTTGGGACGATATATGCGCCTGAG
>JANMVK010000742.1:0-6163 GCA_031392725.1 Pseudobdellovibrionaceae bacterium | reverse complement strand
ATACCGCCCGCGTGCAAAAAGAATTGCCGAAAATGATTTCAATTTACGTGCGCGTGCAGCTGGCCTACATGATGCTGGAAACCAACCGTTTTATGTCCTTGATTTACAACTCCGACATCGCCAGCAACGAAGTGTTTGAACAGGCCGTAACCAAAAGCCGCGAGCTGTCCGGCCGTTGGCATTCCGTCCAGGCGCAAATCGATCTCGTCGACCGCATGATGGGCAGTTACTTTAAGGGTACGTTCGCCACTCCCGAATATTATGAAACCAATAAATTGATCAAATCGGTCAACCGCAATATTCACTATTTGTCGGTGTTCCCCAATATGATCGTGATGAACTACTTCTTGTCCAAAATGAAGGGCAAGATCGTGGTCAACTCATGGTGGGGCAGCTTTGAGATCGACGCCGATAAAATTCTCGACAGTTTTTTCGATGGCGATATTCCAAGCCCGTGGTTCCGCTTCGGTAAAGATGCCGAGCGGCTGACCCGGCCCATGTTGCTTTATTCGTTTGAATATCTGCTGTCGACCGAGGGTTTAAACTCCTTCGCCGCCAAAGATTCAACGGTCGTCGGCAGCGAGCGCACCAAGTTCTTCGATTTGATATTCAATAAATATCTCGACGACAACTTGGACTCCCTGCGCACTAAGATCACCGACTACGGCCGCGACACCTGGGGCGATCCCCGCGCCGCGAGCATGACGGAAGTGTGCAACTACGAAACCGGCATCAGCAATAGCGCTCCCCGCGTTGAAATCAGCTTCATGGATTTGAGCCGCTATACATACGCCGGCATCGGCGACAACGGCGTTCACAGTGTGCTGTCGGGCCTCGTCAGTAAAGCCGGTGGAATTATCGGCACCATCCGCGACCAGGTGGAAATGCGCACGTCATTTACCAAAGTGATGCTGGATATTATTGAAGCGGATCTGATTCGCTCGGGAAAAATCACCGCCGCCGGCCAGCCGCACGCCGACACCGCCCGTCTGCGCGCTAACTTAACTGAACTCGAGCGCATGAGAACGCAAGTGGCGCAAATGTTCCTCGAGAACCACAAAAAGTATTTCAAATGTTTAATCAGCGTGCGTGAAGTGGAACGCCGGCGCGCCAACCGCCTGTATGAAGAAGAGCGCGCCTATTTGGGCCGCGTTTATGATCTGATTGCGCCGCTTGCGCAAATCCGCGATGCGGGTGCACTGAGCACTAAAACCACGGAAGCCAACGTCCAACTGGTTGAGATGAGTAAATCCTATCTCACCGGGGCGACGTTGCCGTACAACTTCGACCGGATCGACGGACTGACTTATAAGATGTCAAAGTACAACCTGCTGATGCGGATTAAAAAGCATCTGGAAAGCGACATCTTCACGCGCCCGATGCCCACTGGCGTGGGTGGCCGCAACGAGGCCCAGATATATGGTCCGAGCTACGCTGAGTACAATAAGTCGCGCCCGGTTTCGGTTTATATGACCGAGGGACTGGTGCGGGAAGAAATGATTTCGAAAGGCACTTCGATCACGCTGTACTGGCGCGATACCAAAGAGGCCTTTATCAGCCAGGGCATGGTCGCGCTGAACGGCAAATCGGGCAGCTTTCTCGAATGGCGTGCGCAACTGGGCACCGCGAGCAGCCTGCGAAATTACGTCAGTTCCCTTTCGGAATTTTATCTGAATGGTCCCATCAGCAAAGGCCAGCCCGGCCAAGTGTGGGAAGTGACAAAGGACGATTTGGTCGACGCTTACATTAAGACCATGGCCATGGACACGCTTGATGATTTTGATATCGCCAATGCCCGCGATTTCGGCGTCGACGGACTTCAGACCAAAGCCTTTTTCGAGGGTAAATTGTTCGAGAAAGATTTTTCGACCCGCTTGCCGCTGTTTTACGATCTGATGAAGACCGTGTACGGCAGCGCTGCTCTCAGCCTGGATACCGGCCCGGTATTTGAGGCTCTCGACTTCGCCCAGCAGTTAAATAACTTGCAGGCGTTTGTGTTTGAGCCGGCCACCGTCAAGGTGAAGGAAATCGTGCAAGGCCGGGAAGTCGAAACCCAAGTGCATTTGATTCAGCACTCCGTGCAAAACGTGTACGGCGACCGCGCTCATTCACGCATGAGCCGCGTGGCTGATTTGTTCACTCACCTCACCCGCCTGGAGAGCCAGCAGAGTGATGCCGCGGTCTTGGATGCGCGTTTAGAGCGTCCGTTCTTTGTCGATGGCAATCGCGCCGTGCAGTGGTATGTGCGCGGTGAGAAAAACTTGGTGGACGTGCAAAAGCGTGAAGATCTAAAAGCGTTAATTAAGGACTTCGCTTCACGCACCGGGAATTTCTATAAGACACGGGAAAAAGTGAAGGTTCCATGAAATCCTTGGGGCTGACCGCAGCGCTGATACTCTTTTGTTTGAGTGTCCCCGCGCGCGCGGCAACATTTGTTCCGTCTTCGGCTTACTTGAGCACTCCGCTCACCGCCGACGGCAAACCCGCGCCCTCGCCCTGGGACGCCACTATTCGTTATGGAGTTTCCACTAATTACGCCGACACCCGCGATCCCCGCGGCTATGACCATGTTCTCCTCGGGGAAATCGGATATAAAATCAATCCGCGCTGGGACGCATCGCTCAGCGTAGGCATCCGCGCCGAAACCGTGAACGGCCAGATTCCCAAAGGACAAGAGCAAAGCTATTCAGAAACTCTTGGCCCCGAAGCCAATTTGGAGATTTCCTACGGTGATAAATTTTATGCCCACAGTTACATCGTGGGGGTTCACGCTCAGCCTTTGATTGACGAAGACGCGCGTTTGGAAGGCCATAAAGGTTTAATCGGCGCCGGTGGTTCGGTCTTATTTAACTTTTTCAATAAGCGCTTCTCCATGCGGCACAGCCTTGATGGCAGCAGCTTGCTGCACACCTACGAATACGGCTCGAATCTTAAAGCTAATCCCGATTACTTTTGGACTTACAAATGGAAAAATGATCTTCGTTTCGCGCGCACCTGGAAAGTGTCCTACTCCTTCGGAGCCAAGGTGACACGGTACTTGGATGGCTTTGTCGGCTACTCCTACAATAATACTTATTCTTTGAGCAAATCCTGGAAAAGCACGACGGTCGCCCTCAGCTATGACAACGGCGGCTTCACCGATGAAGGCTACGTAACCCTTTGGTATATCGACCAATACCGCCGCGTGGCCCGCCTGATGGTGAGTTATGCGTTTTAACGGCTGGACCCTCCTGATTATCGCGAATCTCGCGCTCGGTTGCGTCGAGAAGGGCAAGCCCGTTAACAATCACGATGGCGCGCGCCGCACTCCCGAACAAAGCCCGCTGGATCCGCCCGTCACCGGCCCGCCCAGTGCGGAGGCCACGCAGGCCACCGATCGCTTCACGAAGGCCAAAGATCCTCTGGTCGAGGTGGTGCTGCCCCTCGCCCAGCAGGTTTTATCAGCCGACCGCATCCGCGATCCCAAATCATTATTTTCCCGCGCGGTTCAGGACGAATTGAATTCACTCAACGCCATGATTTTAAATCTTAAAGCCTCCGATTTCACCCGCACCGAGTATCACCGGCTGGCGCGCCTCTACACCGCGGGACTGTTGACCGATTGTTCAGAATTCCGCGACAGTTGCACCGGCTTACGCTACTACAAATTATCCCCGGCCTCCTCCCAGGTGGTGAAGCGCTTCGCCTCGCAGTCGCGCGACAACCGCGTGCGGATGCTGTTGATCGCAATTGAACTAAAAAATAAATTGTGGGATTCCGAGCTGGTGGAACTGTTGCTGTCCACGGCCACCGAACAACTCTCGACGGATGAAGCCAAGGACATCGCCAAGGCCCAATCGCTGCTGGCTCTCGCGCTGATCGATGCCGCCAACCGCATTCAAGACAAAGCCGAAGCGCGCCGCTTCCTGGATTCCATGAAAGGCTGGGGCTTGCTCAATCAG
Source organism: Pseudobdellovibrionaceae bacterium (assembly GCA_031392725.1). Classification (GTDB taxonomy): domain Bacteria; phylum Bdellovibrionota; class Bdellovibrionia; order Bdellovibrionales; family UBA1609; genus JALHOQ01. Next base: position 2,222 of record JANMVK010000742.1, on the reverse strand, counting down.
ACGACGCTGATACTTGACGAAAGCGGCCGCCAAGCTCTGTTCGAACTGGCCGCCAAAGGCGATTACCTCCACGGTGACAACGGCGGCATTCATCCCGGCTTAACCGCCTTAATGGAAATTTTAAAGAAAAATCCTGCCAGCGTGTTTGCCAAGCAGGCCTTGCTGAATAAGCAAAAATTGTTTTTGCCGGCGGCGGTGGGCGCCAAAGCCATTTCCCAGTACGACGAACTTTATTTTCTACTCGATTCCGTGTTCACGCTGGAAGTTCAACCTAATTCCGCGGCCACCATGGTTAAATCCCTAAATCGCACATCCGCGCAACTGCGTGAAGCTGTGGAAAATTATTTGCGCATTCAATTCCTCGCCACCTTATATGAGGGTTCCAAAATGGCGGGCGAGGTGTTCACCGCGCCCATCGAAGCCGAAGGGCTCCTACGGCACGCGCTAAACGAAACCGGCTCCGTGCGCCGCGTGTGGCATGCATTCACCGCGAGAGCCGCGCCCCTGCGCACTTTCGCCGTATTGGCCTCCAATGGCGGCGATCCCGCCGATCAGGCCAAGATCCGCAGTGCATTTGACACTCTCGACCACTCCATCAGCCAAATCGCCACCTATCCCCATATGATGGTGCTGTTTCACATTCTCTCGAAGAAACGCTTCGATCTCTATATCCCGATGGTCGGCAAAAGCATTAACAGCGCCGATCTGATGCGCTGGTTATTTGAAGGCCGCCTGCCCCCGCTGTTTCCCTACACCGATGACGAACGCCAGTTGAATCACTTTGAACTGCTTCACTCATTTGATTTCGCCGTAAGAACTAGCATTTTTGAAACGGTCCACATTGACGTCGACGATTTTATTTCCGACACCATGGGACGGCTGACCGAGAAACAAATTAAGGACATCGACACCACCATGGATCGGGTGCGCACGCGCATGACGGAGACTCTCGAGATGCGTGATCTCAAAAGCATTTGCACCGAGTTCAGCGGTGAGCCAAAACGTTCGCGCCAATTTTATTTTTATGACGTGAGGCAATCGCCCAATTACGGACGCATGGGCTGGAAGATTTATGAATCCATGTCGTCAAAAAGCACCGACACCGAACATTCCTCAACTGATCCGGGCACCATCGGCCGGGAGAGCATGGGCCTGTTCTATGCCGACGCCACTTTTAATGAAGCGCTGGAAATCACGCGTCTCGACCTCGGCACCACGTTCCGACTGGGCGAAGCCATGCTCGCGTCTTACCGCGATTACTTGACCAAATATAAACTGCCCAGCCTCGGCTTTATGGGCACACAACTGACCGAGGAAGTGAACAAGCGGACCGCGAAGACCCGAGCGGCATTGAGTAAACTCCGCAATAAACGCGCGCAGACCTTAGTCTTTGCCTCCTCACTCTACAAGGAACTGGGCCCGTGTTACCTGCAGGCGGCCCTCGCCGACCGCTCGATAATGGAGCAGGCGCTGGAGTATGAGCGTATTTACCTCCGCCACATTCATCAAACCCTGGTCAAGGCCCACTCTGCTGGAATCACGCCGCAAGAGCGCGAACGCCTGCATAAATCCATCGCCATGCAGGGCCTGCCGGGAGGATTCACCGGCCGCGACCGTTTAAATGACAACGGCTTTGGCGCCACCCAGGTGGACCTGCTGATCCGCATTTCACAGTATATGATGCATGGACTTAAGGTGGACGGCCGGGAGTTGCCGCCGCTGGCTCCGCATTTGAAAATTCAGTTCGGCGAGCGCTTGGATGTGGATCTGCCCTTTGTCCGCGACACGGAAAACGGCTTTGTGCCCTTCGTGGAAAATCAGGAGCAGTTTGTTTCCTCCGCTTTCCGTTTGTACTTCCGCAGCCGCGGCGCCTTCCTGTTTTGGAAGTCGTTGATCTCTTATCCAGTCACGGCCAGCAGTGATTTATTTAAAAATAACGTCAGCACCTTCCGGCTGGATTATGAACTCACCGGAAAATCCACCACCGTGGATGTCACCAGTTTCTTCAGGGACTATGAGTAAACAATTTAAAACTTCTGAGGGGCAGATGTTTACTGATCACATTTGTGGTCCAAATGAATTGTTACCGAGACTTAAACACTAGTTTATGTGGCCACTAAATGAAGCATTTTGATTGTGTATTATCATAATTTAAAGCAAGTTTATTTGGTTATCATTATAGTTAAGCAATGTTACGCAGTTTATGAATATTGTTGTGGGTG
>JANMVK010000618.1:0-3179 GCA_031392725.1 Pseudobdellovibrionaceae bacterium | reverse complement strand
TTTATCAAGGGGAAATATTATGAATAAGGTACGCCGTTCCGTTTCAATCAGCAGAGCGTCAACAACTCTAGCCGCTCTCTCAATCTCTCTTCTGTTCATCCTGCCCTCCTACAGTTTTGCAGGTGACCGCGATAAAAATTTCGGTAAAGGCCGTGGCGGCCATCAGCGCGGCAACGAACGTTCGGAACGCCCGGGCCGTGTGCCGGTGGGCCAACCGCAATCGGGCGGCAACGGATGTCCCGCTGGAACCATGAGAGTGGTTTTTGCTCCGGACAATTTATCTTTCGCAATTTTATTTGATCAATTTGTGGCTTCGGCCCAAGTGACCGGCGGCGACCGCCGGGACGTGATGACTTGTAACGCCTTAATTCCTATCGAGCTCCCGGCCAATATGCAAATGGAGATCACCCGCGTGGATTACCGCGGATTTATCTCGCTGCCTGATGCTCAATCACGCGCCAAGCTGCACGCTTTATATAATTTCCGTGGACGCGGCGGCGACCGCGACCGCATGAATCTGCGTTTTGATTTTACCGGCCCGGGTCAGGACAACTATGTGATCACCACTGATTTATTAAACGGCGGCGGCGCCAATCCCAATCCGGAGACCTCGCCATGTGGCGGACAAACGGTTTTGCGGGTGTACAATCAGCTAACTGTTGTCTCGCGCAATCCTAACGCCCAAGCACAGGCCACCATCGACAGTATCGATGGCCAAGCCAACGCGGTTTACTATGTGAACTGGCGGGCATGCAGCGGGCGCGCGGATAATAACGAAGGCCGCAATGGCGGTGGTGGACGGGATAATAATGGACGCGGGCCGGGACGGCCCTAGTCTACGCGCTGCAAACGCACATCGAAATCAATATTCGACTTTACCCATGAGAGAAACTTTTCCTGTTTCTCCATTGGCTGAGCGGGCAGGAAAATCTTTGGATCATTCCAGCCCGCCATAACCGCGGCGTCCTGGGTCCAAATTTTAACCCGTTTGCGGGGAATCTTAGTCTGCCACTTCTGTCCGACGATGGCGTTGGTGTACAGCAAGCGCAGAGTCACATTGCGCGACAATTGCTCAAGTGGTGACAAATTGATCTTCCGGTAATTTTCATCCGAAGACTTCTCGCCGGGAAGATCCGGCTGGCCGTCGCTGACTAAAATTATCGAAATGGGTTTTAAAATTAACTTGCGGTTTTTCACCTGGGTCGCGACCTGCTCGAAGAAAGCATTAAAATCGGTGTAAGCGTTTGACTTAGTCTTGGGGAAAATTTCCCGCAGCTTCTTCTTAATTCCGCCTACATTCTCGTTCTCGAAGGTTTCGATTGGGTAAAACGTCTTGGGCTCATTGGCCTTATTGCCGCCGATGGACCCCACAAACAAACTGTTGGGGCGCTCGGAGCCGTGCACGCCCTGTAAATGGGCGTATATATAATGGGATAAAAATTCTAATGAGTCTTCGTAGTGGCGGCTGTTCAAAAATGAACCGCTGATATCCATTCCGACAAACATGGTCAGGCGGCCGGCGGTTCCCGCCCCGTCGGCCCGTGCGCCGGCTAAAATCAGAATGCCGATGAGCAATGCTTCTCTGAATTTCATGGTTAGCTCCCCTTTTTTACGAAGCTTTTTTCTTTTCCAACTTTTGCATCATCATTCGCGCCTCTCTAAGTTCATTGATGTCCTTAAAGGGCAGTTCAAACAGATGTTTGTTGGTCAACAGCAGGGTCACAAAGTTAATCGCACACGCCACGATCTGCAGCGGCGGCAAAACAAAGGCGCCGATCACTTCTTCAATCTGCAGGCGCAGCCATTTTTCATCATCTTTCAAGCGGCCCACAAACTGATCGGTATAGACCAGGGCGGCCTTGGCGTTTGAGGCGGCTGAGCCCGTTTTCATTTTGATTCCATGACCCTGAATGATCGCTTGAATCATGGGCGTGCCGGATGATGCGAACAAGAACCACGACATGGCGCGGACGCCGAACCAAGTGGTGCCGGCGATGGCCAGAGTGCCGAAAATTCCCAGCTCGAAGCCACTCGAGGAGTGCTGAGCGAACCAGGGAACCAGGGCGTCGACAAATTCACGATACAAAAAGACAACTTCAACAAACATGGCGACCATTTCGATGGCGCCGATTTTCACAATGCTGCCGATATTTTTTGTGGATAAAGCGGTGGCCCATGTGGACAACACAGAGTAGCTGCCCAGAACGATAAACAGCATGAACATAAATAGGGGAAAACGGATTTGGGTTTCAGTTAATCCGCCACCGGTCATATTGCTTAAGGTGTCGAGCACTAAAGGCGTGGTGACATATGTGAAGATCACGGCTTCAAGAAAACACCAGAACATGGTCAGGCACACGGCGATCCAGGGTACACCGCCGCTGACGACATTGCCGCCGACATTGGCCATCATCCGCCAGGGAATCATTAAGATGTCGTGCACGAGAAAAATCAATCCCACCGCGATAAAGCGCAGGCATAACATGGTGAAGAAGATCAGCCGGCCGGCAAATTTGATAATGCCGCTCCAATAACTGAGCACGGAGTGGCCGAGATCCCACCAGGTCATCATCACTTGAGTCATAAAGGCGCGCCGTTCGGGCCGCACCACTAAAGAGATCACACCGATCATGGTGACCCAGTAAGCCCAAATCATCGCCATCACCGGCAATAACAGGAAAAACCATTTCGCCATCACGACAACAGTGGAGTCGCCGCCGCCGGTGACAAAGGCAAATAAGTCTTTGAATACCGGAAGCATTAGGACGGACATAAAGAGTTGAAACACTTCTGTTGATTCCATAGCGCCGCCTTCCTTGTCGTAACTTTTCGGGAAGGCCGGACCTAGACTAAAGACTTGGTAAAAGTGTCCAGTCTCTAGTCAGTTTTCGCTACATTTTCACAGTGGCGAGAAAGGCGCGGTGGGTTTGATACCACTCGATGGTGCGCTTAAGACCGTCATGAAATTCCACTTCGGGAGTCCATTCCAGCAAACGGCGCGCTTTGGAAATATCGGCTTGGGTGTCCTGCATGTCGGCTTTTTGCGCGGGCATAAGTTTGATCTTGGCTTTTTTGCCTAAGCCCTCTTCCATCCATTTGATCATGGTGTTGATGGTGACCGGCGTGCGGCCTCCGCCCAGATTGATAATTTCATAGCCCAACTTGCGCGCGGAGCGCAC
>JANMVK010000509.1:0-1566 GCA_031392725.1 Pseudobdellovibrionaceae bacterium | reverse complement strand
AAGCAGTCGATCGCTTATGGCCTCGGGCGCACCGCCTTCGACAAGCCGATCACCGACTTCGGCCTCGTGAAGCACAAGCTCGGGGAGATGGCGATCCTCGCTTAAGTATCGGAATCGATCGTGTACCGCACCGCGGGCATGATCGACCGCAACCTGGCCGGTCAGATCATCACCGAGGAAGAACTGGAAAAAATCATCGACGACTCCAATGTGGCCGTGGATATCGTGGCTCCCGTGTCGGTTCCCGCTCCCGGACGCGGTGAATTTTCCATTCCTGAAATTGAAAAACTGCGCCCGGTGATGGGCGAGGGCGTCGCCAATCAAGCCATCGGTGTTCATTATGATGGACATTTGGAATCGCCTACGCAACTTCCGAAGCGAGGCTCAGGCTATGCCGTGCGCAACGGCGCGGACAGGTCCTTTGGCACCGCCTCCATGATCGGATTGATCAAAGGTGCGGCGGCCAAGGTGAATGAGAAATTCTCCGGCCAATAGGCGATCATGATCGCCGATATCTCCCAGCGCTACGGCGGACGCCTCGGCAACCGCAGCGGCCGATTTCACGCCAGTCACCAAACCGGATTGGATGCCGACATTGCCTTTCCTTCGCGCAAATCCCAGCCGGACCTTTGGCCGATTTGCTCACTGTCCGATGGCCGTTGCCGTAACGGTGCGCCGCTGGACGACGAATTTGATGAAGCCCGCTTTTGGTTGTTCGTGACCGCGCTCACTTGCGCTGAGAAGAATCCGGTGACGGCAATTTTTGTCGATACGGAAATTAAGAAGCACATGTGCCGGTGGGTGAAGCGCCGCGAGAATATCGAGGACCCCGCGTCCTGTGCTTTTAAAACTCTGCGGGCCATGAAGTATGCACCTGGACACTACAATCATATTCACCTGCGTCTACGGTGTCCGGGTAACCGCGATTGCCGCGATGCCACTGTCTCGCTAGGCAGGAACACCGGCTGCTGATAGGCTCAAATCCAGTGAAGGGGGAATTTAAATGCGCTGGTCACTAGTATTATTGTTTTTGGGGGCCGCTTGCCAATCCAAACCTACGCAACCAGCACCCACACCCGCGACAGTGGCTCCGGTTGAAAAAGCGGCGGCTTCCGCTGCGAAAGTCACCGTCCAAGATCCCGAAAAGCCGCAACTCCAGTTGTATTCCCTAGTCCAGGCGGCTCCGCGCCGCCTTCAAGAAATTGATGCAGGAGTGGTGCTGAACCCCGCCGTTCAAAACTGTTTTATTCAGGCTGTGGTTACCAAAGATGGCCCCGCAGTGAGTCTTTCGGGCAAAGTTAGCTACCTCGGGGCATTGGAATCCCTAAAAATAACGGGTGCCGATAAGCCTTTGGAAGGCTGCTTAAAGACCGCTTTTAAATCTATTTCCTTGGGCCGCGGCAGGATAGGCTCCTTTAAAATGCAGCTCTCCACCGATCAAAGCAAAATCCCAGGCTCTAAAGGGTTAATTTTAACTGCTCCTCCAGTGAAGAAGTTTGAATAACTTGACGTTCCTTGGTTAAAGCTTTAACTCTTTGGATTCCCGAGAAAAAGGTAGGTTTATGG
>JANMVK010000500.1:0-6202 GCA_031392725.1 Pseudobdellovibrionaceae bacterium | reverse complement strand
CCACGGGAATGGCGCGCCGGTCACGGGCGAAAGTTCCGAGCAAATAAGAATCAAATTCGGGATCGCCCTTGGTCAGGGTTATGTATTCCACAAGCCACTCACTATTTCGCCCGGCGGAAATAAAGAACGCTCGGCAATCCCTTAAGATCGTGAATCAGACCGCGCTCGTTCCCCGCTAAAAATCCTTCCAGGGAGCGGGCCTTGTGTTCATAAAGCTCAATGACTTGCTCATTGAGCGCGTCGAATTTCTGAATGGCATGATTGAAATTGTCCTCACCCACCAGGGCTTTAACATCATCGAGTGTCTCACAAGCGCGCAGCCGTTGCTTGCTGGCCTCGTCGAACTCCTTGGACAAAAACGCCGCGAAGGAATTTAAATAACCTGATTTCAAGTCGCCGAGCAAAGCCTTGCCTTCATCATTGCGCACATCAAAGTCGAGCAAGTCATCACCGCGCTGGAACAGCAATCCCAGCAGCGTGCCCATTTCATCCAGCAGCTGGTGCAATTGCACATCGTAGTTTTCTTTAGTGATAAACGGGGCGCGCAAACACCACTTAAACAGCGATGCAGTTTTTAAATCGTGAACCTGATCCAATTGCACCAGCTTCACATCCCAATCGCGGATCAGCGAATCCTGAATCCACTCGCCTTCCAACAAATCCGAAATGATCTCCGCGGTATATTGAATCAGCCGCAAATTTCCGTAGCGCGATAAATTCACCATCACCCGCGCCAATAAATAATCTCCAGCCAGCACCGCGTACTCGGGTGAATACTTCAGCCACGCCGCGGTCTTGCTCCGGCGCAAGGCCGAGCGATCAATCAAATCGTCATGCAACAGTGAGGCGTTATGAATAAACTCAATGGTCTGCGCCAGCAGCAATTCCTGCCGCGTGTTGATGTGCAAATGCTTGCCGATCATTTGAATCAGCTTGGATCTAAACCCCTTGCCCGTGGAAAACAGGTCGTCATACAGCGAATGCAATTTAGGCAGGTATTTGGGGAAATCGTCCTGGTTAAAAATCTTCAGTTCTTTCACATACTTTGCTTATCAAATTGACTCTTTTAGTCAACGGTGATTTCTTTAAGAGGAATGGCTATATCTCTGAAGTTTACCGTGCCTTTTGATGAAGCTGATGGCGAAGGCATTGTTTTCTTTGGCAATTACTTTCGCCTCGCCCATCGCGCCTTCGAGCAGTTTCTGCCGCAAGTGGGTATCTCGTGGAAAGAATGGTTCGAACATCCTCAGTGGGGCGTGCCCCTGCGTCATGTGGAGGCTGACTATTTGAAGCCACTGAAGCCTGGCGATGAGTATGAAGTGAAAATTACAGTGGCGGATTTAGGTGAGAGTTCGGTCCACTTTAGTTACGAGCTCACCTCGCAAAACACCACCATAGCCAAACTGAAAACCTCGCATGTTTTTGTCAGCCGGCCCGATATGAAGAAAATCAATGTGCCGCCCACAATCGTCGAGCGGCTCAAGAAAGTGATGGCAAAATGAACTCTCTGATTCTGTCGCTTGTTATTTTAATATCCGGCGCGGCTTTAGCGAAGCCCGCCGCTCCTGAGACCGCACACCAGATGGTGACCCGCGCGAAAACTCTGGCGAAAAAAGGCGACCCGCAAGGCGCCAAAAAAGTTTTTGAACAGGTCTTAGTCAAACATTCCACAGACGCGCTCGACGGCGGCCTGGCAGAAGATGTGGACATCGGCGGAGCCGCGGCGGTGAACACTTATGGCGATCTCGTGCGCCACGAAATGAAATTTATCGAACTGGAACTCAGTCAGGGTAAAAACCGGATTTTCCCCGACGCCAAACTGGCGCTCGAAGATATTCTCACGCATCTCGATCTCAATGAGATCACCGAAGTGCGCGATAAAATGTGGGTGCGCATGGAGCAAGGGCCGTGCGACTCCGAGCTGGATGAAATGACGCCCGATGAAGCCATGGAAGAACTGCGCCTGGAACTGGCACCCAAAAATGTGAAGGTCAAAAATTTCAGCGCGGGCAGCACAGCCAAGCCAACACTAAAAATAGCGTTGAAGACGGACCGCTTTTTAGAATTGCAGATGAGTAAATACGGCAAAGGCTGGATTTGGAATAAAACGGTTATTTGCTCGAAGGCGCTGTAGGCGCCGAGCAGCTCAGCCGGCGGGTGGCGACGCCACTGCCGGTGCACTTCAAAATGCCTTCATTGGCATCCAAAACATTTTTCTTATAATGCACGACCAGCGCTCGGAGATTGGTGTCGTAGCGCGCGGAATTAAAGGCGCAACCTTTAATTGGATGGCCCACTTTGCGATCTAACGTGGAACTAATGCATTTTAGAGTCACTTCAATCACCACCGGCGTGTCCACCGGTTCTGGATTGGGATAATCACTCACCGTCAATGTCACTTCGCCGATGCCCGAGGCCGTCACCTGAGTTTTGGTTACGTTGGGAGCATCGTCGGTGGCGGGAATGGCGGTTGTTGGCGTCCCTGGCTCCGGCGGACTGGCGGTTTCCGCCGCGAGACCGGAGAGGGGCACGATCACAACAAAAAATGAGACAATCAATTTCATACACACATATTAACATCGACTGCTCATTTCGACAAAAAGACTTTAGTCCAGCTGCTTTCGACCCCAATTCTTGAGAAACGCACGCGAGAAAGCCAATCTCACCCAATCTGATGTTGCATATGAACTGGGCTACTCCAGTCCTCAATTCATTTCAAATATTGAACGTGGAGTGTCCGTGTCGCCACTCAAGCTCATCTCGCAGATGACCAAGCTTTATAAGATCAATGCCAATCACGTGGCCGCGATGATTATGAAAAGCCAAAAGGTGCTTCTCCACGAAAAGCTGGTGAATGCAGCCTAGCCGATACTCAGACTGGACCATAGCTCCGCCTTCTTTACCTTGCCGAGCGCGGTTCTAGGAATTTGGGACAACCACCGCGTTTGGTGAATTCGATAAGGCCCATTCACGGACGCATTGTAGCTTTTAATAATGGCTTCGATTGAACCAAGAGCCTGCTTACTTGTAGTGACCGCAATAATCCGCGAGCCTTCCCGTTCCGAACCGGCGGCTACTAAAGTGAATTCGGCATTCATAGTGAGATTCCGTTTACGGCAGAATTCGCGCAGGTCACTTTCCACTTGCGGCACCGACACCAGAACTCCAAAAATTTTTACCACGTCATCCTGCCGCCCAAGTATTCGCACTTGCAGCGGCTGTCCGGCGATGGGCACGCCCTTCCACTCGCCCAGATCCTCAGTGGCGAACCAACCGTCGCGCAGAGGGTCCTCAAGGGTGAATTCGCCGTCTTCGCCCGCGGTCGCGATCCAGCGGCAGGCCGACAAGCATTGCAGAAAAATCCGCTGATGGCGGAAATCCACCCGCACATGGGGCAACACCGTGAGGCCGGGAAATTCCTTGATGATCAGGGACTCGAGCGGCGCGGTCGCCACTTGTGATCCGCATTCGGTCAAACCGTAACTGGGAAGCAGCGGCCAGCCGAGCGCGCGCGCTTGGGCATAAAGATGCGAATCCAAAGCTCCGCCGCCCACCACCACCGCCCGCAGATTTTTGGGCGCTAAGACCTTGGCCGCGACCAAATCAAAAACCTGAGTGGGCACCAGGGACGTCAGCGTGATTTTTTTATCCTTCACCCGCTTGCCGAATTTCACCGCGTCCCATTTTCCGCCCTGCACCACTTTGGCGCCCGACAAATGCGCGCGCGCGAAAATGCTAAAACCGCCGACATGGTAAGTGGGAATTTCCACCGACCAAATGTCCTTGGCGGTGCTCTGCAGATGCGCGTTGACCGCTTTGGCTGATTCAAAAATCGCCTCATGAGAAAGGCCGATGCATTTCACCCGGTTCACCGATTGCGTACCGCTGGAAAATATCCAGACCACGTCTTTCACCCGAGGAACTTGGCGTTTAATATGAGCCGCGGCGATGCGTTGCCAGCGCGCCATTTTATTTGGAATGAGCCATGCGGCTCTTAGAAAAGACGCTCCCATTTGATTGACTCCAACAGATCGTCAAAACCAAAACCCAGGCCGGTGGTGGGTTTCATGCGCGGGCCGGCGCTCGTCCAGCGGCTGGAAAAATCATCAGGCTCGTAGGCATCGCCGGCCGATAAGCCGCACACTTCCACTTTGCGCGGATGAGCGGCGTAGAATTTGCCCGCGGTCCACGCGGCGCACGCTTGCCCAAAAGAGTGATCGAGGCCATGCGTGAATACGATGCGGTTAAAAGACCCCACATCATCAATTCCCTCGCGCGCGGGTTTAATCACGCGAACGCGCGCGCGGTCGGCCTTAAACCAATCGTTGGCCCACGGGCCTTCAATTTTTAACACGCCTTCGCCGATGGGATCTTCGACAAAATCGATGCGGCGTTTGACGTCCTCATCCAGCGCCTTCCACCACTCGGTGAATTGCGTGGCGTTCATCTTGCCGTTAAAATCCAAACGCCAGGAAATATGCGAAGAGTAAGCCAGCTCGAGCAGCGCCTGGGTTTCGGCGGGGAAATCGCGGCCCATTTTCACTTTGATATGGGAGTAACCTTGTTTCTCCCACTCGCCCAGATCCTGACCCTTCACCGCCGTGATATCGAGCACTAGCCGGTGGCTGCGCGGAATGATCAATCCCAAAAAAGCATTGCGCTTCATCAAACGGAATTCGCGGTCGATGTAATTAAATTCGAGCGACACTTCGGCCAGACGGGTGAATTTCATGGCCGCCAGCGCTTCCAAATGGGCATCGAGCGGCGCCTCGCCGAACTCCGGCCACGGATGCAAATCGCTGTAACCGATTTGTCCCATAGCCCATTCCACTTTTAATAGGGCGCCCCGCCGTTGCGGACCGATATTTGTCCGGGGAGTGAGCTGATAACCATGAACCCAGACCTTCATTGCAGAATTAATCCTATGCTGAGGAGTACTCCAAATAGCATATGCACAAATGCGGCTTGTGCCAAGAGTGGATTGTACGCCCGGCTAGCCGGTGTGGTGACGAGCGTCCACACCACTTTCACGGCCAAGGGCAAGGCGATCAACGGCAATGCAAAGGCGCTGGTCATTCCCTGGCGCAGCCAAAACAATTGTAAACCAAAACATAGTGCCACTAGCAGCACCACTTCCAGACGGCCCAGATGCGGGCCCAATCGCACAGCCAAAGTCTTTTTGTTAACTAAACGATCTTGGTCTAGGTCGCGGAGGTTGTTGATGGCGATTAAAACCGTGGCCAGCAAGCCGATTTGCAATCCCGCGATGACAGCCGCGGGCGAAAAAAACCGGGCCTGCAGAAAAAACACGCCGCCAACGGCGATCAGGCCAAAAAATAAAATCACAAACACATCGCCCAAGCCGACGTACGCCAAAGGGAACGGCCCGCCGGTGTAAGCGTAACCCATGGCGAGCGACACCAAGCCGATCACCAGGATCGGCCATCCGCCCTCGAGCACCAGCGGCACGCCCAACATGAGTGATATGGCAAAACAGCCGAACGCGGCCATCAATACTTGTTGTTTAGTGAGCCAGCCCTGGTGAGTGGCCCGCTCAGGTCCCAAGCGGCCTTCGCCGTCAGCGCCTTTTTCAAAATCCAAAGCATCATTAACAAAATTAGTTCCGATTTGAATCAGGATGGCCGACAGCACGGCCAGCACGGAGATCCACGCGCGCACGTCAACATTGTGGGCTTTCACCAAAGCGGTGGCCACCAGCACGGGCACCACGGCGGCCGAAAGTGTTTTCAGCCTTACCGCTTGCACCAACGCTCTAAGGGAGCCTGGGGAATTTACTGAAGTCAGGTTTACGGCGCTCATTAAAGGCCTGCTTTCCTTCCTTCGCCTCTTCACTCATGTAGTAAAGCAGCGTGGCGTTGCCGGCGAGATCGAGCAAGCCCATCTGTCCGTCGCAGTCGGCGTTTAAAGCCGCCTTCAAACAACGGATGGCGATGGGCGAATGCTGGAGAATTTCGCGCGACCATTGCAAAGTCTCTTGTTCCAAATCCGCAAGCGGCACGACTTTATTAACCAAACCCATATCGAGCGCCTGTTGGGCGTCGTACTGGCGGCACAAATACCAAATCTCACGCGCCTTCTTTTGACCGACGATGCGCGCGAGGTAACTGCAGCCTAAGCCGCCGTCAAACGAACCCACTTTAGGGCCGGTCTGGCCGAACTTGGCGTTGTCGGCGGCAATCGT
>JANMVK010000442.1:0-1128 GCA_031392725.1 Pseudobdellovibrionaceae bacterium | reverse complement strand
AGCAGCGGCACCGCCCACAGCGCGAAGACCACTTCCACTTCACCCAACAGATGGAGGGCGTTTTCGGCTATTGTGCCTTCGGAAAAACGGTTTGCCCATTTTCGCAGCAATGACACTGAAAACGTATGGACAATGGCCAGGCCAAAACACACCGTTGCGATCATAACCAAAAGCGTAAACTAACGTGAGCGAGTCGGCACCATGGATCCATGACGCTTTGCATTTTCAGGCGATCTTGTGAGCGCGGACCACTATAAATCTGGTCATCAAATCCAATTACTTTCGGGATCATCAAGGGGAGCGACATGGTAACCAATTGGCCCACGCAAAACTCGCGCGCTAGAAAATTCATCCAGGAAACCATCGAATTGTGTGAGCCCTCCGCTGTTCACTTCTGCACCGGCGAAGAATCCGAGGACCGCGAACTGATCGCGCTGATGATCTCCAAAGGCACGCTGAAAGCGCTGAACCCGTCCAAACGCCCCAATAGTTATTTAGCCTGGTCGGATCCCAAGGATGTAGCGCGCGTGGAAGACCGCACTTTTGTGTGCTCGCGATCTCCAGCCGAAGCCGGCCCCAATAACAATTGGTCAGATCCCGCGGACATGCGCGCGAAGATGAAACCTTTGTTTAAAGGTTCCATGCGCGGCCGCACGTTGTATATCGTGCCGTTTTGCATGGGTCCCTTGAGCTCGCCCAATTTTATTATCGGACTTGAGTTGTCGGACTCGCCTTACGTGGTGATCAACATGAAACGCATGACCCGCATGGGGAACGCCGTTTGGAAAAAGCTTGGGGCCTCCACTGAGTTTGTTCAGTGCGTGCATTCCGTGGGAGCGCCGTTGAGCGACGCCGGCGCCGATGTCGCTTGGCCGTGCAATTCGGAAAAATACATCGTTCATTATCCCGAGACGCGTGAAATTTGGTCGTTCGGTTCCGGCTACGGCGGCAATGCTTTACTTGGCAAAAAATGTTTAGCCCTGCGGATTGCTTCGGTTATGGGCCGTGATGAAGGCTGGCTGGCCGAGCACATGCTGATCCTGGGCGTGGAGAATCCCAAGGGTGAGAAAATTTATGTTACGGCCGCGTTTCCTTCGGCCTGCGGTAAAACCAATTTCGCCATGATGA
>JANMVK010000633.1:0-3674 GCA_031392725.1 Pseudobdellovibrionaceae bacterium | reverse complement strand
GCGCGCGAAGCCTTGGCTCGCGCGGCCCGCGAAACGCAGGATCCCTCGATTCGCGCTTATGCCGAGGATAAACTTCGCCAGCTGCAGTAACAGAACCTTTAAGAATTATTATTTCCTAGATATTTTCTTCACCCCGTAGTGTGATTTTTTAATCATGAGGGGGAAATTATGAGATTCAGTTTAGGGATCTGTTCATTACTTTTGTTAACTTTTGGATTTGCCACTTACGCCGCGCCCACGCCGAATTGCGTGTCGCAAGCGGAAATGCTGCAAATTGCGCAGCACTTCACCCAGTTCCGCACTCTGGCGAACAAAGGTGAATATTGTTACGATGGTTCACACGAATCGCATTTGATCGCGGGCCTGATGTTTATGCGCGCCGATCAATTCGCCGGCAATATGCCCAATAGCCCGGATGAATTGTTCTCGGGCACTTTTAAAACCAACTGGTACCAATACTTCATCGGCCGCATCAACGACATCTCGATTGAAACGAGCTGTGCGAAGGGTGTGGGCGCTTACGTATTTATGTTCGGCAACACCATGTATGTGTGCCCGATGTTGCTATCGGAAAATTTCACGGCGCTCGACCGCGCCAGCGTGATGATGCATGAGGCCCGCCACATCGACGGTTTCCCGCACATGACTTGCACCCGCGGCCCGCGCCAAGGTTTGCAAGGCGCTTGCGACAACCGCATCAGCGATCACGGCTCCTATGGCGTGACGGTTGAGACCTATGCTCAATTCGCGGTTTACGCGGAAAACGTACACCCGGCGGCGCGCGCTTATGCCCGCTCTTCGGCTGTGGTTTATGCTGATGAAGCGTTTGAAGCTCCGGTGCGCGTGAATCGCCAGCAGCAGCTGATGCTGCTCACCACGCAAGGCGAGTTCCACACATTGAATCTGATCGGCGGCGTGAAGACCGCGAAACTGGGCAAGGCTCCCGCGCAAGGCCGCATCTCCATGCGCGCTCAGCACATGATTCTTTACCCGGATGACAAAGCTCTTCCTTCTAAATATGTATTCGCACGCGATGAAGGCGATCTCAATCAGGGCGCCGGCGATATTTCGGTGGAGTACAACTCACTGACGCCGCAACTGCGCGCCGACTGGGTGGACGTACACATCGGAGCCCAATGGTCAGCTCGTGTAATGAAAACTAAAGTAAAAGTCGGCTGCGATCCGCGTTCGGACAGCACCACTGAACTGGCCACTAACGGCGAAACACCCGCCAGCCTGCTCTACCCCAATGGTTATGACCGCGCGGTGAAATCCGCTCACGTCGCCATGGCGTCGGGCAAAATCTTTGACATGGGTTGTGACGGCAGCGGCCGCGCTTATCTGCGCGCGAGCCCACTAGTGCTTGATCAGCGCTACAAGCGCATCCACAAAGCCGGCACCGATGTTGTGGGCCTAACCGCCGATGGCCGTTTGTTTAAAATCACAGGCAGCACATCGACGCCGTTGCAAACCAGCTTGGATGGCCGCGTTTATGAAATCGCGCCCAATCAGTCGGTGGATTTCTTTCCGGTTAATTAGCTCATTTTCGAGGCACGTAGCGGTCAATGACCGTACGTGCCTTAACCCTACCCAACAAATTCGATAGAGTTGAAGGCATGAAATCAATTATGTGCCTTTTATTACTCGTCCTATTGGGAACTGTGGCCCCGGCGCAAAGCGAGACCAATTCAAATTACCAAGCTGAATTTGACCAAAGCCAGATCGATTTGGAAAAAAATGGCGGTAAGGAATATGATTCGACAGTTTGGTCCACCTTGAAAATGCCAGTGATTAATTCCGCCAGGCATTGCAAATTCCCAAACGGAAAAAAGACAAAGTTTTTGTCGGTACTTAGAATTAATGCCAATGGCAAAGTTCTAAACTGGGAAAATAAGGATCTCGAACCTTTGTTTGAATGCTTCAAGACGCAGATGATGACAAAGCGATTTCCAAAACCTCCATTCGCGCCTTTTCATTTGTACGTCGAATTTGGCCTAGGTCATGACCAGTAAATCGTTGATTCACAATGGGTAGCAAGACATTTGTTGGTTCATTAATCGTAGGGGCACTCGTATTCGCGGTAGCTGCAGTGCAATTGTTCAGGATTCAGATTAATAGGAAGGAAAAAAAGGACGAGTTGTATGTTCAAATCGAAATTACCCAAATTCAAGCATTTCATGAATACTTAGTTCGCTTCAAAAAGTTGTGTCGAGAATTTCCAGTGTCGCTAGACGTCCTAGTTGGCGAAACTGCGGCGGGTGCCGGCTGTCCGAAAGTTCCAGGTTTACGAATTGAAAACGTCTCGGATGCTTGGGGGAATAAACTAATTTACTCAAACTCCGAAACAGAAGTTAAAATCATGTCCTTGGGCCGTGATGGTGAGCCCGGTGGCGAGGGTCCTGACAAGGACATCTCTTCCGAGATCAAAAAGTAGGATAATTGTTAATACGCAGGCCCTGTAGCATTCGCGGGCACGCGACGGTCATTGACCTTGCGTGCCTCTTCGCTGGCCATTTCCACTTCAGGAATTATCTTTTCAATCACCGTGGAATATTTTGGATTGTTGGTCTCGGCAAAGCTCGCCATGGCGTTGATTTGCCGTAGGATCACGGCCACCAGTTTGGTATTGGCGTCAATCCGGCGCCGTTCGGCTTCGCTGCTGGGTTTTAGAACCGCGAGCTTAGCTTGCGAGCCCTGAAACTTCGGGATGAGGCTGTTGCGGAATTCAGAAGCCATGGCTTTGCTGTTCATTTCGCCGGTCTGAACTTCCTTGCCGATTTGTTTGTATTGCCCGTAGGCGCTCTCGAGGTCTTTGTAAACGATTTCAAAGGGTGAGGCGATGGGTGGAGGGGGCGGAGCCTCTTGTGCTACGGGTTGCTGTTGCGTTTGGGTGTCGTAAACTTTTTGCGCGGCGGCCGCGTAGGATTTTAACTTCGGAATCAGTGAGTTTTTATACTGGAATGCTAAAGTTCCCACGGCGACGGCGAGAACCAGCGCGAACACCATGCTAAAATCAAAACCGGATTTGTGCCGGCGTTTTGTTTTACGCCGGGGCTTGGGACGGTTCTGCGGTTCCACACATTTAAAAACTTGTCCGCCGACGGCGATCAAAGTGCCATCGCGAATGGGATAACTTTTCTCCGGCGACAGCAAACGGCCGTCGACAACCGTGCCGCTATCCGAACCGAGATCGCGAATCACAAGTTTGCCATCGCCCTCGTGGTAGATGCGGCAATGCTGATCGGATAAGCGTTCGTCTTTAGGAAATAATATATGCCCGCGCTGACGTCCGATGATGACGTCTTCGGAAATGGGATAGCGCTGTCCCAACTCCACATGATGTAGATAGAGCAATATTTTAGGCCTTGTCATCCAATTGATTTTTCGGCGTTTTTAGCCAATCCATTGAACCAAAAGTGCGCTCCTGGACTAGCTCAAAGGCGAGGTTGGCCGCAATCACTAAAGTCGCCCCCAAATCCTCCCGATCTAAAGTCCATGTTCAATGCTTTAGTCCTGCTGATTTTGTCCTCGGCGCACGCCCAAAAGTCGTGCTTGCCCACGCACACCGCCGCGCAGGTATTGTGGATGTTCAGCGAAAATTCACCGTCCTATTCACAAAAACTGGTGAGCACCCGCGGCGGTGAGCTGATCAAAACCCGCGTCCAGCTTGATGG
>JANMVK010000203.1:0-1268 GCA_031392725.1 Pseudobdellovibrionaceae bacterium | reverse complement strand
CCTGGAAGTTGCCGTTGTCGGCAATGGGTTTGCTCTCGCCGTAGCCGATGGCTTTAACCTTGGCATTGGTGAGGCCCACTTCCACCAAGGCCTTGCGCACGGAATCCGCGCGGCGCTGGCTTAAGCTCTCATTGTAGGCGGCGCTGCCCACGGAATCGGTATGGCCTTCAACCGTAAGCGACGTGTAGCCCGGAGGACGTTTTAAGTATTCCACCAAACGTTTTAAACTTTCCAAAGCTTCGGGCTGAAGCTGGTCGGAATTGAATTCAAATAGCACATCACGCGCCATAAACGCTTCGTTAACATTGGGATTACCGGCGAAGGGATCGCCCGTATCGAGATCTTCCATATTCTTAAGCGGCTCGCCGCTGATTTTAACAAACACATCGCGCGGACGAGAAAACAACGGACCGATCACCCAGTTTAAGCCGGTGTACAGGCGCCAATCGGGGCTGGACGTTCCATGAAACACTTCCGTGCCGCCGCCGAAGTGAAACGCCAGCGCGTGATTAATATCGGTTTTGGCTCCAAGCAAAAATTCCATCGATGAATCGTCCCGGTCAGAGGCAAACTTACTTTCCTTAACCGGCAAGCTGCCGAATAGTTCCGCGATAATTTTGGTCTGAAAAGACGTCAGATAATTGATGGCGGCGGAACCGATATACTCATCGTCAAACGGCACCACGGGTACGCCGGCGAGTTTGGTTCCGGGATTGCGGACCCGGTAACCAGCATTTACGGCCATACCGAATTTACCGAGGGTGGTGTCGGCTACGGCTTCAAAATTGTAACTGGGTCCGGCACCGTCGCCGAGAAAAGGATTGTCTTCAATTTGATTGAAATTCACCGAGAACACGCCGGCCAAACCGCCATCGTGATCGCCCATCAATTGGTACTTGGTCATCAAGCGCACTTCAGTCAGGCCGCTTTGCGCGAATTCCCCGCGAAAAGTGTTCACGTCGCTGTCCACTGTTTGGCTGATCAGCATAGGAAAGCTAAAACCGGCTTCCCACTTTTTCATTAATCCCACGGCGAAGTTAAAATCGGCCGACAAAAGAGAATCGTTAAAGTTAGTGCGCGTTTGCGTGGTGGTGTCTTGGTAGTTGGGCAGGGAGTTGACCGCGTAGTTGAGAAAAAATCCCAAGTTCAGCAAACCGGGCGTTAGGGTTTCCGAAGAATGAACCGTGACGAAATCCAAACCGTCATTGGTGGGGTTGAAATTCTGTGTGTCCGCTCCCACCACGTTGGCGTGCGAGTGTGAAAGCCAC
>JANMVK010000167.1:0-4357 GCA_031392725.1 Pseudobdellovibrionaceae bacterium | reverse complement strand
CAGAAGGCTATGAATAATCTTGATACGCTGGCTGATGATTTGGAGACTTACATTAAAGCTAATAAGAAATGCAGTGGTGGCCGGAGTTAATCCGGGCAGGCAGGCGGGCAAACGGGCAGCGGAATCTGGCAACTGTCACAGGCCCTGTTACTGAGCCTGTGACTTTGACTGACACTGATAACTGATCAGCAGGTTGACTGCATAAGTCGGTAAGTCATGGCTCCGACTTCGTCGGCTCGTTTGTAGAGATTTTGCTGGGGTTTACCTGAGCCTTCGGCCAAATTTAAGACCCTGCTCAGCAATGCCCGATTGAATTGATCCTTAATTGGATTTTTCAGCTTCAAATCCTGACATGACAGATAAAGGTCTTTAGCTTTTTGGTAGGTCCGGAAATTTTGTAGCATTTTTTTCTCCTTGTAAATTTTTGGTCTCACCGCGGTGCGGACCAAAAATTTTCAAGGAGAAAAAAATGCTACAAAATTTCCGGACTTACCAAATGGCCATAGAACTCTATCACTCAGGCCAAAAGTTAAAATTGAAGGCACCACTCAAGGATCAGTTTGAACGGGCTCTACTGAGCATTCCACTGAATCTGAGCGAAGGCAGCGCCAAGCCAACGGCAAAAGACCGCCGCAAATTCTATTTCATAGCCCTAGGCTCAATCCGAGAAGTCCAAACCATACTAAATTTAGTGAATCACAAAGACCTAGCCGGCAAAGCCGATCAACTAGCCGCAAGCTGCTACAGACTCTGTCACAGAGCCTGAGCCGGAAACTTTGACCGACACTGACAAACACTGTTATAAATCGATTTCCTGGCCGGTAGGTTTGCGCTGACTCTTACGCTGGCCCGAATCCAAATTCCGAGCCCCGCCAAAGCGAGCTTCGATTTCCGATACCTCCCGGATCCAAACAAACTCAACCCCCTTAAAATCTTTTTCAACCATGTAGCGTTGATTGCTGGCGGGCAAAAATATTTTCTTAAAGCCAAGCTTGGCGGCTTCTTTTACGCGTTCAACGGGCAAGCTGGCGCCGCGCACTTCGCCGGTTAGCCCGACTTCCCCAAAGAAACAGGAATGAGGCGGCAAACACACTTGCATCTCTGACGAGATCAACGCCGCCACCAGAGCTAAATCGACAGCCGGTTCGGAAATTTTTAGGCCGCCCACAACATTGGCGTAAATATCGCGGTGAATGAAACTCAAGGACGTGTGCTTCTCCAAAACCGCGGCCAGCATATGCACCCGGTTCACATCAATCCCGATAGCCGTGCGCCGGGGCGAGGGCAGGGGAGTCGACGTGCACAGCGCTTGAATCTCACACAACAGTGGGCGTGATCCTTCCATCGCCGCGAACACCGATGAGCCATAGCGGTTGTCGCGCCGTTCTTCTAAAAAGAATTCAGAGGGATTAGCCACTTCACGTAAGCCATCGCCCGACATTTGAAATACGCCCAGCTCATTGGTCGCGCCGAAACGGTTTTTCAAAGCGCGCAATAAACGAAATTGTTGATGATGATCACCTTCAAAAGCCAATACGGTGTCGACCATATGTTCCAGCACGCGGGGACCCGCGAGAGAGCCATCTTTGGTCACATGGCCGATCAAAATCACACAGACGCCTTTGGTTTTCGCCAACGTCAGCAATCGCGCCGCGCACTCACGCACTTGCGAGACAGAGCCGGGAGCTGATTCCACATCGGAGGTAAATACGGTTTGAATCGAATCAATAATCAAAACCGCGGGCTTTCGTTCCAAGGCGGTTTCATAAATAGCATCCAAAGAACTTTCACTGGCCAGTTGCACGGCTTCATTGCCTAAGCCCAAGCGGCGCGCGCGCAAAGCGGTCTGCTGCACGCTTTCCTCAGCGGAAATATACAAAACCGAGGAGCCTTGGGCCGCAAGCTTTCCGGCCATTTGCATCACCAGCGTACTTTTTCCGATGCCGGGATCTCCGCCGAGCAAAACGTAACTGCCTTGCACTAGGCCTCCGCCCAGAACGCGATCCACTTCGGCAAGCCCGGTGCTCAGCCGCGGGCCTGAGTCGAGGCTAGGCGAGTCCATCAAATTATAAACGTCCATGCTCGCCGGACGGGTCGCGCCACCACCGCGTTGCACCCAGCCCTTGCGGTCGGTGACAGTTTTTTCCTCGACGAACGTGTTCCATTCGCCGCAATCGGAGCAGCGGCCTTCCCATTTGGCGCGTTTAGTCCCACAGCTTTGACACACGAATGAAGATCTCACTTTTGCCATACCTAAATCGCTATCACACCCTTCAAGAATTTAGCCAAATTAAAATCGAGTTTGGCGCACTCTGGCCTCGAATTAGTTCCGTATTCCGGATTAAAATATAAGTTCCAGATATGCGCACAAAAATCTTCGCCTCTCTTCTTATTTTGCTTGCGGCCACCCAGCTTAAGGCCGACGCCACCGGCGCAAAGGACAAGGTTCCTCCAGTCGCCAAGGCGGCCGCGGCACCCCCGCCGCCCGTGGCCGATCCTGGAGACAAGGACTTATTTAAAAAGGGTGTGGCGGCCTTTCAGCAGAAGCAATTTGATGTGGCGGTTGAATTATTGATCCAGGTTCCGGAGCTGGGCGGCTACCTCTCACTCTACAAGCACTGGTTTCTCGGCCAAGCGTATCTGGAGCTGGCGCGCTATAAGGAGGCGGAGACGGAACTGGCTAAACTATTAAGCGGTCAGGCCTCAACGGAGTTGCAATACCAAGCGCAGTTTCTGATTGCCGACGCGGCCCTACGGCAGAAAAAATATGCCGAGGCCAGCTCACGGCTCGCCTCACTTGAGAAAAAGTGGCGCCGCTCCTACCGTTTTCCCGAAGTGCTTTACCGTTTGATGGTTTCGGATTTGAAACTCAATCACACAGCAAGCCTATGCAAGCGCGCGCGCCAGCTCTACGCCGATCATCCGGCTAATTTCCTGGTGGTGAGCTGGGGCAGCGACTTGAGCCAGGTGGAAGTGGAAGACAAAAAGTTGCCGTGCAAGGCGACCCGCGACGATTTCTCCGACCGCATCCGTTCACTGCAGTGGGCGGGGGAGTCGGACAAAGCGCATAAAGAAATCACCGAGCTGCTCGGCCGTGCTCCCCCGAGTGAGCGTCTGTCGCTCGACTTGATCTTAGCCAACTTTCTCGTCAACGAAGGCTCCGTCGATGACGCCCTCAACAACTTGATCCGCTACTATCCCCAGCAAAAGCAGAGCATGGGCTACTTGATGCTGCTCGGAAAAGCCGCCGCGCGCTCGGGCGAATATCAAACCGCGGTCGGCGCTTACGAACGCGCTTACGCGATTTCACCTAAGAGTAAAAAGGCGCGGGAAGCCTTATATCAAGCCGCTTACCTCAGTTACCAATTCCAGGATTATGACGGCGCCGTCCGCAAGTTCCAGCAATTTATTAAAGCCAATCCAAAATCGGGTCTGGCCAAAGATGCGCAGTGGCACTTGGCGTGGCTGCAATATTTGCGCAGCGATTTTAAAGGCGCGCTTCAGAAGTTCGAGGAAGTCCGCAAAGACTCAATGAGCAAGCGCAAGCAGTCGGATTCCCTGCAAGAGCGCTTGATGTACTGGATCGCCATGTCGCACATACGGCTCAAACAGTATGATGAAGCCGGCAAGGCGTTTGAATCCATTACCACTAAAAACAGTTACTCGTTTTACGCTCTAGCTGCGCAGGCGCGGCTGGATTCGATCAAAGGAAAAATCGAAGACCGGCGTCCGCGCGTTCCGACCGCGCTGAGAGCGGTGCCGATGGAAGGCACGGCCTCCAGTGGCGAGGAGCAGGCGCGGGAGAGTGAAGAAGATTTAGCTGAACCCTCTAAAGATGAGCCAGCCCCCGTCGCGGCCGAAGAGGGCGGCGAGAGCGAAGGCATTCAAGCTTCGAGCTTTAAAGATCCGGCGCTGCGGGCGCGAATCGATGTGGCCACCGCGTTGATCGCCCTCGGCCTCAATGAACTGGCGCGCTGGGAGCTGGTCGAAGTGGAAAAGCACACGCGCAACGCCACCTATTTGCGTTTATTGATCAGCGCTTACGAGAAAATTAATTCCTTCCACCGCTCGGCCGCGATCGCGGAGCTGAGTTTTGGCCGTGAGCGTGAAAATCAGGGGCTCGAGATGGGCCGTCAGCTGTGGCAGTCCACTTATCCGCAGGCTTTCAAACCGTGGGTGCAAAAATACTGTTCGGCTTCCGGCGCCGCGCCCGAATGGGTGTGGGCCATTATGCGCGCGGAGAGTTTATACAAGACCGACGTGATCTCGCCCGTGGGCGCCAAAGGCTTGCTGCAATTGATGCCCTATACCGCACGCAATCTCGCGCGCCTTGCGGGCGACAAGGATGCGCCCACCA
>JANMVK010000146.1:0-1061 GCA_031392725.1 Pseudobdellovibrionaceae bacterium | reverse complement strand
CAATCCGGAATTCAACCTGCTCGAGTATTATGAGGCCTACACCGATTACATCGATCAGATGAAGCGCTTTGAAGACTTGGTCTGCCATGTGGTGAAAACGGTCAAGGACACGTATAAGATCACGTATCAGGGCAAAGACATCGATTTCACGCCCCCGTGGCGGCGTCTTAGCGTGCTCGATGGAATCAAAGAGTACGGAAAATTTGATCCCACCAAAATGTCCGACAAAGAGTTGTTTGATAAAATTAAATCGCTGGGCTCGGATATGAAAAAACAGGAATCGCGCGGCGATATGTGGATGGAAGCATTTGAGCTGGTGGCGGAGAAGCATTTGTGGAATCCCACGTTTGTGATGGATTATCCCGTTGAAGTTTCCCCGCTGACCAAAGCCCATCGCACCACGCCGGGTTTAGTCGAACGCTTTGAGCCCGTGTGCGCGGGCATGGAACTCGGCAACTCCTACACCGAATTGAATGACCCCGAAGAGCAGCGCCGCCGTTTGGAAGAACAAGAGGCGCAGCGGGTGGTGGATGAAGAAGCCCAGCCCATGGATGAAGATTTCTTGCTCGCCATTGACGCCGGCATGCCGCCCACCGGTGGCGTGGGTCTCGGCATTGACCGCCTCGTGATGTTGCTCACCGACCGTCATTCGATCCGCGATATTATCTTTTTCCCCACGATGAGGTTTAAGTGATTCGAATCCTGCTGTTGGCGCTTTCGTTGTTCGTTGTAGGCTGCCAGATGAAACCGACCCGCACCGGCGGCTCGGAACAGCGCGAATTCGAATTGGTGGTCAACAAGAGCACCAAGCCCATTGAACTCAATGACAGCATGATCGTACTCGATGCGCGGCCTGCCTTCGACTACGGATTGAACCGCGTGGTCGGCTCTCATCATTTTACCTGGGACAATCTGACCGAGTCGGCTGAAACCGGTGAGGTTCTGCGCGACCGGCGCAAACTGGCTCAGCGGGTGGCTTTACTCGGGATGACTCCCACGACTCCGGTGGTGGTGATCGGCAATGGTCCGCCGGGCAACGCCGAAGAGGGCCGCTTGGCGTG
>JANMVK010000136.1:0-1821 GCA_031392725.1 Pseudobdellovibrionaceae bacterium | reverse complement strand
CGATCTCCGGCGAAATTCTACGCGAGACCAACGTCTCCTCGCGCTAAGAAACTCGCGCACTAATCTGCCCCCTCAACCGGAAATTCGATGGTCAAAGACTTGACCTCTTTGCCGGGAGTTTCCATGGTTCCTTCGTGAATGGGAAACACTAGCTTGGCCTTGCCGCTGCGATTCTTGTCGGCGGCAAAGCGGAATGCGAAAATATCCGCGCGGATGTCGCCCGGCTGCAGCTGAATGTAATAATCGGGGCGGACTTCCATACTTTTTTCGCCTTCAATCTCACCGAGGAAATTGCGCACTTTCAAAAATACCGGTTTTTTGCCTTCATTCTTGATCATCATGTTCACATCGAGAGCTTTGGGCTTGTTCTTGGCCCAATAAACGGTGGCGGTGACGGACTCACCTTTTTTTTCACTGCTGAAAACGCCTTCTTCACCCGTGAAGTTTTTCATGCGTTTGTCAGGACCATGGGCGCAACCGAAGCTCAATGCCGCCATTACGCTGACCAAAATTAGTTTTTTCATAGGAGATCTCCTTTGCATAGTTCCCGCGAAAGCGGTTCGAAATCAAATCCACGCGCTCGCACGCGCTCAATGTAGGCGCTCAAAGTGCGGCAAAATTCCGGACCGCGCCCGGCCCTTTGCCGGTCGTGCAGCAAGACCACGCTGCCACCCTCGATCGTGCCGGCTGAGCGCATGGCCTTTTCATGATTCCATGCCCACACGCCGTCGTAAAACCGTTCATTCCACAACACCAAAGGCTCACGCAATTCATCCAGCACCCGCTTCAAGCGCGGCGTCACCACTCCGGCCGGGGGACGGAATCCCACGGGCTCAGGCAATTTCAAACGGTGAAATTCCTCACGCGCCGATACAATCCAGTGTTTCAGACTCTCCCGGCCCCAAAAATAATTGCGGTACCGGTGGTCCCAGGAATGATTGCCGATCGAATGCCCTTCATTGATCATCCGGCGGACCAAGGACTCTTGGCCCTGGATTTTATCGGCGATCAAAAAAAACGTCGCGCGCACGCGCCGTTCGCGCAAAACATCAAGCACCCGTTCGGTATTATCACCGTCAGGGCCGTCATCAAAAGTCAAAAACACGGAAGTCTCGCGGTGGGAAATGGCGCGGATCATGCCTGCTTTCCACACAAGCTCATAGCGGTCTGATAAAACTCGCTTTGCGTGATATCAAATAATGGCAGGTGCGCCGGATTGACCACATAGGCTTGCGCCACGCTCTCCATATCCACTTCAATAAACGGCGTGCCCAGATCATCGGCCATTTCTTTCGAGCCAAAAATCAGAGTGCACGCGCCCTCAGCCACAGTTTCGCCGATATAATCGGCCATGACTTTATGAACTTCAACCAAGGTCACAATCACAGCGCCGGAGGATTTTTCGGTGAGCAGTAAGTCCGCTAAATACATGGCCTCAATCGGCGTGCGTTCGCGGTCGCTTAAGGTGAATGCGGGACCGGTGATGCCGAAATGGATGGAGGCAAAGCCCGCCGTGGCGTTGTGCAAAGAATTTTGAAACAACAGCGGCCGCGCCACTCCGGTGCCGGCCAAAGTCGTGACAAATTCCGCACTGGTTTCAATTTCTCCGGAGTTGGTGCCCACGATCAAGCCGAGATCGGCGCGACGGCGCTCCATCAGCATCGGCGTCTGCAGCAGCGCCTGTTCCATGGACTTCACGGCCATGATCATATTGCGCGTGGCTTTGCGCCAAGCCGGTGGCGTGGTGAATCCGCTTAAGTCGGAGGGATGAATCACACCCGCTCCTAAAATTCCCAGACTCATTCCAACTCCCGGGATAAC
>JANMVK010000134.1:0-4408 GCA_031392725.1 Pseudobdellovibrionaceae bacterium | reverse complement strand
GTTGATGGATAGGCCGTGCGTGACGATGCCTGAGCGGACTCTTAGGCCCAGCGACATGACTTTGCCGGTTGAGGAATAGAGGCCGGGATCTTGTTCCCGCCATTTGGTTTCACAGCCATTGGCGCTTAAAAAATTCCGGGTCACATCGGAAACCAAACAGACAAAGCGCCTGACGCCAATAGCGCGAATGTCGATCGTAGGAAAAATCACCAGCTGACCGGGATTGTGAATGGTGGCCTGACCGCCGCGGTCCGCGTCGGCGAAGACAAATCCCCGCTCACGCCAAGCCTGTTCCAGCCAGAACACATCTTGTTCCGCGGACCGGGCCCCAAGTGTGACCGTGGGCTCAAGTTCAAATCCCAAAACGAAGCCCGGACATGATCCGAATTTCACGGACGCCAATTTATCTAATTGAAGAGCTTGGGCCTTTTGAAAGGAGATTAAGCCGAAAAACTTTGCGTCCATTGACGCCTTGTACTGCAGAAGGCGTCCATTCCGCCAGCGGAATGGACAGACATTTAGTAAAGTTCGACTCTGTCGTTTTCTTGGAAGCCGGAGCCGGAGTGGATTACGGCTATGGCGCCGTCTTTGCCAAAGTAGGTTACGACTTCCACTGTGCCTTTTAGGCGGCCCGGGGCGGCGCCGATAAAGCGGCCGGTGTCGGGATCGTAGACGTCTTCGCCCTCTTCAGTGACTTTGAGAATGTCGCCGACCTGCAAACCCGACAAACGCCCTGCATTAACGTAGACTCGCTCTCCGGAGACCATGGCTACCCGGCCTTCCCACGCCAGCTTCTCCACCGAGCGCAAAATATTGGGCACGGCACTGAGGAACGCTTTGCGGATTGCTGTCTTCACTAGCTCGGGATCCTCGCCCAGCGTGGCGGTCAGATCGCTCTTGTCACCCATTCGGGTGGTGGTGGCTTCGGTGTCGGCACTGCGGATTTCATTTAGAATTTCTTTACCATTTTTGCCGGCGTAGATCCGCACGCGGACCTGGGTGGAGATTTGCGCCTTCAACTGCCGGATCAAGCCCACCGAATCGCCGATGCGCTTGGCTTTAATACTTATAACTTTGCCTTCCAGCACCGCCGCCACACCCATGCCGGACGCGATTTTTGAAATTTGCGGCATATCGTAGTCATTTTCTTCGGTCAGAAATTTTTTGGGATCTTGGGGGAAATCATCGAGCGACACAATCACAAACTGTTGCGTCTTCACCAACTCGCGGACCACGGTGGAGCGGGCTACATCGGCCACGGTTTTGGATTTATCAAAACGCTCGTCGAGAAAGGGCAGCACTAAAATGCGGTGCCTGGGAGCTTCTTCTTCTCCACGCGCCGCGGCCGGCACATCTTTAACTTCCACCGATTTCTCGGCCTTTTTGCTGCCGAAGATATTGCAGCCAACCGAAACAAGAGAAAGAGGCATGACTAGAGAAATAATGAGGATTGATCTGTTAACAAGGAGTAATCTACGCATGTCCTAATAATAATCGATAAACCGGATTTGAACTATTGGGCCTAGGACGGGCCGGTGGATTTCACGACAATTACCAGACGATCGTCTTGTGCGCTGGATACGTCCACGGTGAAATGGGGAAAGCGTGCCTTCTGAATCACCTTGCCCAGCTCGCCGCCGCCCAGAGACGACTCACTCTCAAACGTCGTGCGGAACGGCTCCAGCAGACGCTCGCGCAGCATACGGATTTCCCGCACGGAACCGAGCAATTTTTTGAACTCCACCAACTGGCGCTGGTTCAAATTGCCTTCCACCGAGATTTTGACCACCGACAAATTGAGATTGCCGCTGCTCACCGCATCGAGAAGTTTAGCCGACAACTCACTAAAAAGGCGCGGCTGGGTCCGTTCCATGGCTTCTTGAATCGCCTTGGAGCTATCCGTGTTCACGGTTTCGCTCCGGCTGGCGTCGGCCAGGTTGCGGCCGGTTTTGGTCTGCCACAACTCGAGTGTGTAGTCTATTTTGTGTTCCGGAGAATCGGCCCGCGGCCGGGTGACCTCCACACGTCCACTTAGCACCACATCGGCGTTTAAATATTGGCCGAGCAGCACCTGGTCCTCGCGCCTGAGGTTTTCGGTCCGGTAACTGGCGGGCAGGCTCATACGGAAGCTTTGATTGGTCGGATCGAGCACAAAAATATTTTTACCTTTAAACTGCCCGTTCAACTGCTGAAAGAATTTTTTAAAATACCCCTGTGACACCGAAACGGCCTTGTTCTCACCCAAATCGGCCCACCACAGATAGCGGCTGCCCTGGGCTTCAACCACTTGCACCAAAGGCAGCAAACGCACGGTTTCCCCGCCAATGAGCCCCGCTTCACGCAAAATCAACTCGAGGTTATCGGGTGACAGCCTCATATGAACCTGAATCTTGCTCTGGCCCTTGCTCTCGGCCGGGGCTGATCCTTTGATAAAAACCACATATTTGGTCGAATTCTTAAGAATTTTGGGCTTAATCGTTTCCCAGGTCTTAGCCACCTTCTCGGCTCCCAGGATGTCCTCGGCCAGGTCACGGGAGGCCGTTTCAATGGCCTCGTCAAAGGCCTCTTGTTTACCGCCCTCGCCGGCCTTCTTAGTGGTGGTAATCTCCAAGGTGACGTCTTTCAATTCACGGGCCTGGACAGTCACCACCATCAAAGTCAGTACAAAAAGTCCAATGATCCGAATTTGGCTGTTCATTTGATGATGGTATGCGAATTGTCGATTATCAGTCCATTTTTTGTTTCCCTATAGAAGATGTTTGTCATAAAAGTACCCATTACCGGAATTGCGAAAGGGATAGGCAATGCTTGAATATGACCGTAAAAAATTAGGGGACTTCTTAAGAGACACACGTGAGTCATCGTCCATGACTCAGGCGGATGTGTCACAGCGGCTTGGTTACACCAGCCCCCAGTTTATCTCGAATATTGAACGAGGTATTTCAGTCATACCGCTAAAAACTTTGGCTAAAATGGTGAACCTTTATAAGGTCAACCCTGAGGTTGTAGTTAAAATTATTCTGGAAAGTCAGCGTAAGCTGCTGAGAGAAAAATTGATGCGGAGCAGATAAACTCTGTGTTATCTGTTCGCGCTCCGTAAATTTGAAGTTGGCTCTAATTGATGTGGATACGGTGGTGTTCGAGTGAGTGGGCAAACGGTTCTTCCTCCCGAGCTTGAGGATTTAGCAAACGAAATCGGTGATTTCATATGCTTCTGGGGCTTTAAAAAAGTCCATGGTCGCCTGTGGACTCATATCTTTCTGGCCAAGGACGCGCTGGACGCCGGGCAACTGATGCAGCGGCTTAAAGTCTCAAAGGCTCTGATTAGCCTCTCGATCAATGATTTACTCCGCTTTGAGGTCATTCTCGAATCCGCCAAATCCCCTCGCGGCACGCAAACCTATGTGGCCAATCCCAATGTTCTCGATGTGATTCTCAATGTCCTGCGGCGGCGTGAAAAGAAAATGCTGGCCCGGACGGAATCCAGCCACAAGATGTTGGCCTCGGTGAATGCGGAGGGCTTGAGCGGCGCGCAGATTTCCGCTTTCCGTCTGGCGGCTATGGGATCCATGATTCAACAGGCCCAAAGCACGTTCAATTGCCTGCTCGAATTGACCAATGTCGACTTCAACCTCTGGTCGGCGTTAAACGAGAAACAAGGCGTCCTCTAATTATTTTGTGGGAGTGGTCGTTAGCGCGGAGCTCAGCGCCTTGTCGAGATCGGCATATCTAAAATTCCATTTCATTTTTAACAGGCGGTCGGGTTTTACTTTTTGCGAACCGAGCAGCAGGTCCGCCATTTCACCGTACATCATGCGCAAAATAAATCCAGGCGCCGGCGGAATCCGGTGGCTCTTAGTCAGCACCGCGAGCTTTTTAGTGAACTCGGCATTGTTAACAGTCGTGGGCGCCACCGCATTGATCGGCCCAATCAACGAAGGATTGAGCAGCGCCTGCGCCACAATCTCCACCACATCATCGGCATGAATCCAGCTGAGATACTGTTGGCCCGACCCGAGACGGGCGGCGCCGAAGCGGCGGAACATTCGCATCACTTCACTTAAAAATCCGCCATCATGAGACAGCACAACACCTAATCGCAACATCACGGTCCGGCGCGCGTTCACGGCTCTCGCCGCGTTTTCCCACTCCACGCACAACTCCGGCAAAAATCCCGACCCTGGTTGCGAATCTTCGGTGAGCTCCTCGTCACCGCGGTCGCCGTATATTCCTACGCCCGAGGCCGACACCAGAATTTTAAGTTGGCGGCCGTTGGCTTGCAGGGCTTTGCCCAGCTGCTCGAGAGGTTGAATTCTAGAATCACGCAGCGCCTGTTTGCGGTCCGCGGTCCATCGGCCTTTGGCGATATTCTCGCCGGCCAAATGAATTACACCTTCGACACCTTCAA
>JANMVK010000062.1:0-1706 GCA_031392725.1 Pseudobdellovibrionaceae bacterium | reverse complement strand
GATGGCGTAGAGATAGCGGCGCAAACCGGAGTCGATTTCTTCGATATCGGCTAGGGCGGGTGGCGGCGCCATTTTTAAAAGTTTGTAGTAGGAGTAATCATCGCTCAAGGCCGGCGCCACGTCGGGGCGGGTGAGATCGATGGACCAAGCGCCGTGGGGCAGGTTGAGCAGCGTCGCACCCAGCGAAGTTTTCTTGAGACGAAAAGTTTCCGAACCCGGCAGCTGCCAGTTGAGTACGGTCTTGTTGTTGTCCTGCAGGCGCAGTAAACCATCCGCGGTCCGCACCAGCAAAACATCTTTGGCCGAGAGCGGGCTCTCGTTAAACACAAAATTGGAGCGGGCGAGCAGCATCAGGCGCGCCATGGATTGATAAACCGGATGGAAGTTGGTTCCCTGCACCACCACGCGGGCGTAATACTCCATCTCCACCCCGTGAGATCCGCCGGCCGCTACACTCTCATCACAGCCTGAAACATTAGAATCTTTGTAAGGGCCGTGTTCGCAGGACGTGTGTGAGTAGCCTTCGGTGTGGCGGGCCTCGTGAATCAGAGTGCCCACGCGGCCGAGCGTGGACAATTTCGCCCAGCCATCCTGCATGGTGAAATATCCCCAGGAGTTGTAGGCCGTGGCCCACGGAATATCATTGCCGCGCTCAATCCCACGGGTTTGTTCCATCAGCCAAGGGTAATAATTGTTGGCCGCGACAAAATCATGAATAAAAATGTTTGAGCCGACCGCGGTGAACGCGGCTTGCTCCACCAGTTGCAAATCGTTGAATAATTTTTTGGTGTCGACCGCGGAATTGCACAATTCCACTCCGCCAAATGAGGTGGCGTCGATGTTGAGTTCCCGCACGTAGCGGCTCGCGGTCGCGGCATCGATACAAATAAAGTCGGTGTCGAACACAGGCAGTGGCGCGCTGGTAGCGGCTCCCGCGTGGAGTGCCCCAAAAAGAATGAACGCAAATAACCGATCCATGGTTATTTCCCCCTAAGACATTATTCGTAACATGGGTTTGTAAAAAGTTCCATAAGTCAGACTTTTGATGCTTGATGACACAAGCGCCCGGTTTTGCGTAGATTCGCATTTATGACCGAAAGCCAACTGCTCGAACATTTGCGCGCAAACCCTTTTGTTCTCGCGCCCATGGCTGGAATCACCGACCGTCCGTTCCGTTCTTTTATGCGGGAGATGGGTTGCGGAGCCGTGGTCAGTGAGTTGGTCAGCGCCACCGGTTTGAAATACGCATCAGCGAAAACAATAAAATTAATGGAGTTCGATAACACTCAACACCCGGTCGCCATTCAATTGTTCGGTGAGGATCTCTCGCACTTGACGGAGGCCGCGAAAATCGTCGAGCAGACCGGCGCGGATTTTGTGGATCTCAACTTCGGTTGCCCGGTGCCTAAGGTCGTGAACAAGGGCGCGGGCTCGGCTTGTTTAAAGGATCTCAACCGATTGCGCGATGTTGTTAGATCAGCGAAGAGCGGGATTAAAATTCCTTTAACTATAAAAATCCGCACCGGCTGGGATGCCAACACCCGCAATTCTCCCGGAGTCACGCAGGTGGCTTACGATGAGGGCGTGACTTGGGTCGCGATTCACGGCCGCACCCGGGCCGCGGCTTACACTGGATTGGCCGATTGGGACTATATTAAAGAAACCAAAAGGCAGAGCCGCGTGCCGGTGCTCGGCAACGGCGACAT
>JANMVK010000611.1:0-1370 GCA_031392725.1 Pseudobdellovibrionaceae bacterium | reverse complement strand
GCCATTCTTGAGGTCGATCAGGGTTTTCACCACTGAGAGAATATCTTTTTGTGTAAGCGTTCTGTGCTCAACCGGAGTTTCTTCAATCGGAATGCTGAATCGGTGGTTGATCTTCAAACGGCCCACTTCGGAGAGATCGTAAGTCTCGGGATCGAAGAACAGGCGCGTGAAGAAATTGGTGGCGGCCTCTAAAGTGGGCGGCTCACCGGGGCGCAGGCGTTTATAAATTTCGACTAAGGATTCGTCTTTGGTCGTAACCTTATCCACCAACAGAGTGTTGCGGAGGAACGGGCCGACGGCCAAACCGTCGAAAAAGATGACCGAGATCTTGTCGATACCGGCTTCGCGGGCCTTATCCACCACAGCCGGGCTCAATTCAGAGTTCACATCAGCGATAATCTCGCCGGTGGTCTCATCGATCACGGGTTTCGCAATGACTTTACCTTCGAGGTCGTCACGCAAAATTTCGATCTCAGTCAGATTCATCTGCTTTACGCGCTTCACAGCGGCGCGAGTGATCCGGCGGCCGGCTTTAACAATGGCCTCTCCGCTTTTCGGATCGATAATGTCGCTCAGTGCACGCTGTCCAGCCATCCGCTCAATATCAATTGAGCGTGTGACTTTGCCGTCTTTTTTTAGGCTGACGGTATCGAGATGGTAAAACTGATCCAAGAGTTGCTCAGTCGTATAGTTCAACGCCTTTAATAGAATGGTCACCGGGAACTTACGGCGGCGATCGATACGCACATAGATCAAATCTTTTTGGTCAAATTCAAAATCAAGCCATGAGCCGCGGTAGGGGATCACACGCGCGGAATAAATCAGTTTTCCGCTGGCGTTGTTTTTTCCACCGTCATGGTCAAAGAACACACCGGGTGACCGGTGCAACTGGGATACGACCACACGCTCAGTGCCGTTGATGATGAATGAACCATTGGAGGTCATCAGCGGGATTTCACCGAGATAAACTTCCTGTTCCTTCACATCACGGATGCTGCGGGCTTCGGTCTCTTCGTCCACATCAAACACAATCAAACGCAGCGTCACTTTAATGGGGGCCGCGAACGTCATACCGCGCTGGCGGCACTCATCCACATCGTATTTTGCGGGCTCCAAGGTGTAGCTGACAAACTCAAGGCTGGCGGTATTGTTAAAATCCGAAATAGGAAACACGGATTTGAACACGCCTTGCAGACCCACATCGCCACGGCGGTCGGGATCCACGTCCTTCTGCAAGAAAGCCTCATAAGACTTTTTCTGCAGTTCAATCAGGTTGGGAATGTCAATTAAGTGTTTTGTCTTAGCAAAACTCCTGCGCAGTCGCAGGTTCGAAGCGGTCACCGGGTTCGTCTTCATCCTCACTCCTCTAA
>JANMVK010000047.1:0-3585 GCA_031392725.1 Pseudobdellovibrionaceae bacterium | reverse complement strand
TTATAAATCCTGGAGGAAATTTGGTCCGCTCACCACAGGCAATGTCACGGAATTTTCTAACGGCTTCGACACCGCTGCCTTCAACCTCAATCCGGTCCATTAATTTACGCAAACTTCCAAGTTGCGTCGGAATTTCGTTATGAAAGGTACAAGGTTCTCGGAGGCCGCGATTCACATCTTCAGCCATTTTTCGCGCAGTCTCCCGGACATGGCGCTCCAGGTTGAGCATCATCGCCTTGACGGTCAACGGCTGGTAAGACCCCGCGGGGGTGAGTGGATCTGACCGGAAGTTTTTCTCGAGACACACGCCGTTGGCCATGGCATCGTCGAGCACCATTGATGTATTGCCGCCTTCAAAATCCGTTTCACTGTTGCCGAACAAGGCTTGCCTGACACCAGTCAATCGGACCGTCTTTGATAACAAATTATGATTGAACCGGAGCGCTAAATCCGAAGCGCTCACCTGTTGCCCCAAATGGTAGCTGAGAAGATCGGCGGCGCCATAAGCATAGCACCAGCCGATGTCGCCCTGATTGCGGGGAGGTCCCAGCCGCGGCCCGCGCAGATCGACCGGGCCACAGTTCTCCGGGGCGGCCCTGGTCGAGGGGTGGTGAATGACAATCAAAAATAAAAGCGCAAACAACGGCAGACGGAACATGCATCTGTGTTATCGACATTTGCGGGCAAAAAACTTTGCCTAATCTGGTTCAAATTGACCCAAACTCCAAATTTAAGGTCCGGCGCGGCTAACGTTGAGAGGCCCACTGCCGCCCGGGGCTAATACATTCCCTAACAGTCATGAAATATCTTCACGAATGACACCCCCAAAGTGCCATTAAACGTCACCCGGCTGGCATAAAGGTTGTAATAGGACTCCCTCGTTACAATTTAATAATTAAGAACTACTGGAGGTAGTTTTATGTTTTCCAAGGAATGGAAATTAGTCGCTCTCTCTATGCTTGCTGTTAGTTTCTTAACGGCATGTCCCGGTAAAAGAAATAAAAACGCTGAATCGACAAACCGATTTCAAGGTATGTGGATCAACGCCAACGCCGCGTCGAGCTTATCCAGTTTGGATGTCGCTGCCGACCCGCGCTTTTGCCACCAGCTGAATGATCCCGAAACACTCCGGAGATTGGGCCTTAGCCGCTCAGCACTCTATGGTGATCTCGTGATTGACGCTTGGATTATCAAAGGCAACGGCGAAGTGTTTCAATATTCCGCCGACAGCGTTCAGACCGCGGGCTTTCGCGAACGTTATTTTGTGGGCCGAGTCAGCGCCAGCAATTTCGTCCGTAAGGATGGAATGCGCGCGGGACACTATTATCAGCAAGATATTTATTCCTACTCAGCGCCCTTTGCGCGCGGCAATGCCATTCTCAACTTAGAGAATAGCCAAACGCTAACGGTGTGGGCTCCGGGCGAACCCCTGGTTGTCTACTCCCGCATCAACAGCCTCGATCAGCTGAACCGGATTAGCGCCGCTCTTTCAGTTTGTAGCCGGGGCCGCCGTCACCACCGTCCTGGTCCACAGTGTGTGGGTCCCCAGTGCGTGGTTGGTCCGCAAGGTCCCGGTCCCGAAGTAGGTCCGCACCAGTTCCAGCCTCCCGCGAATTTTGAGGGAATGCCTCCGAAATAAATGATCAACCGAGCCGGACAGGGCTTGGGTGGATCATGAGAAATTATGAGGGAGAAAAAGGGAACCGGAAGGTTCCTTTTTTCGTTTTTGTGAAGCCCCGAAATTGCAATTCACCAGCACATGAGCAAAATCAGCAGTGCGTTTCTCGTTGTACTCGTTCTGGCCGCGCCGTTGGCGTTTTCGCAGACGAAAAGCGGCATGGACAACCCGTTTTCCGTCTGCCGGGATCCAGTGGCCCGCATCCCCATGTCCCAGCTGCAGGCGGCTTTTGCCGGTCCGCTTTACTCCCCTTGGCAGTACAACTCCGCTAAAAAACGTTTTGAGGAGGCTTACACTCAGGCCGTCCGTCAGGGCGCAATGGCCTCGGGTGCGCCTGGCACTCCGGTGCAATACCTGGCCGCTTTAAATTATGAAACTGTGCGAAGCGCGGCCTTCACCGCCGCCCGGCTTATGGTTTTTATCCACGACAAGGGCGCGCTCAAAGGTTCATGGCTGAATTTGGAGTTGAGCGACGTCCCTTCGCGCGCGGCCATTTTAGTTTGCAACCGCTGCGGCTCGCAGATGCGTGAGAAATTAATCGATGAACTTGAACCTTACGTTGAATATCTCTCTAAAAATGTTCTCCGCTATAGTATCAGCCGGGTAACCAAAGGTCTGACTACGCAAGTGGAGGGATTAAACTCCATTATCCAAGCGATGTATGACGGCCACAACACCGACTTCACCAATTACTTTAATCATGTGGCCGCGATTCATGATTCTGACTATTCCACTTTGCTTGAAACAAAAACCATTCAGCAGCAGATCGGGCGCTGGTTTCGCAATGTGGATTTCGTCTGTGATAAAGACAAAGCGCCGTGCCCCCGCCTCCAGCACCGGGTGCCAATTCCCCAGTGGGCGGTCCACCAGGCCGCGACGGAATTTTATGAAGAAATGCGCCTGCAGTCGGAAGCCATTGGCTCCTCGGCCATTGGCCGCGACACCGACACTAAAATCGCCTGGTACTACTTGAACGCTCCCGGAATTGTTAGCCGCGTGGTGCGCGCCAATCCGCAATTCTTTGCACTTCAATGCTTTTATCTTTCACAGTCTTTAGAATTGGCCGGCCGTGCGGATGTGCGAACCGCCTTTGGTCAATCGGCCTTAACCCTGACTCCGATGGTGGTATTTTTTAGTATCGGGCTCACCACGGCCTTTGCCAGCGGCGTGGTCGCGCCGGTCACATTCACGGCGGTGACTATCATCGGGCTGGCCGAAATCGGCTGGCGCATGTCGCAGCTTAGTGCTCTGGAATCTGTGGCCAACAAACTGCGGTTTTTCACCCTGATCGGCGGCTCGGATCCCATCGGCGTGCTCCGCGCCGGCGAGTATCAATTTCTGATTGAACAAGACCGGCACAATCTGGGCATGGTGGTGCTCTATCAGGGTTTGTCGTTGGTCGGCGGTGGTCTGCTGGTGCAATTATCCGCGGCTCCGCAAGTTCCCACCATGGTGCTCGGCCTCAAGGACGTGCTCGACACCTGGGTTTTTAACGACGCCATGTTTGACCCCGCCGGTGGCGACCTCCACAAGCGAGGACGGCTTAGGAATTAAAATTTGGTGAATGGATTTATCGATGAAAAAGGAACTACAAGGTTCCCTTATTCATTTGCTCTTTTCGGATGAGGTAAGATTCCTAGTGTCAGGCCTGTACCAGTGAATGTTGTCAATGCTGGGCATGTGAGGCCGAAACTGAATTGAAATACCATTGGTTTTATCTTCAAGAAATTTTTCAGAAGGGACGTAATGCGCACCTTTAGGAATTGGAGCATCTTCAACAACAAATTTAGAGCCTTTGAAGAAAACCTCGGCCTCGGCTCGAGTCATGCTGTCCCCCGCTTCTTTAAACAAACTAATGTATTTAGCAATTACCCTATGATCTTTATCAAGCCAGAGGGTTGCCCGAG
>JANMVK010000001.1:0-1249 GCA_031392725.1 Pseudobdellovibrionaceae bacterium | reverse complement strand
GGTAAGGTCCCATGGGCATGCCGAACTGGTGCGTGTACCAGCGGTCGACGGTATCAATATCCATTCCGTCCTGAAGGATAAACATGGTTTCAATCAGGTAGGGCATCAACAGACGGTTCACTAAAAATCCGGGACCGTCTTTCACCACCACCGGCGTCTTGCCCATCTTCTTAGACAGATCAAAAATGGTGGCGGTGGCTTCATCACTAGTCTTCGGACCGCGAATCACTTCCACCAGCGGCATTTTATCGACAGGATTAAAAAAGTGCATGCCGACAAAATTCGCCGGATTGGGATGAGCCTCGGCCATTTCGGTGACGCTCAAACTTGAAGTGTTGGTTGCGAAAATAGTCTCGGGCCCACAATGCTTTGCGGTTTCCGCGATCACCTTCTTTTTGATGTTCATGTCTTCGACGATGGCTTCAACCACCACATCCATTTGTTTAAAGCCGGTGAAATCCAGAGTGCCCGAAATCAGCGCCATCTTAGATTCGAATTCAAATTTGGTCAGGCGCTTGCGCTTCATCATTTTTCCGAACACTTCACTGGCGTGGCGGAAGCCCAGCGCCAGCGCGTCGTTATTGATGTCCTTCATGCGCACATGAATTCCCCGGTCCGCCGCCACCTGAGCGATTCCTCCGCCCATGGTGCCCGCGCCAAGAACCGAGATGTGCTTCACCGGATGGGCCTTGACGTCTTTGCCCTCAACGCCGGTTTGCTTTTTCACATTCTCCATCATGTAAAACAAATCGATCAAATTTTTGGAAACCGGAGTGGTGGCCACATCGATAAAGCCGCGCAACTCGATATTGAGCGCCTTCGAGCGGTTGCTCATGCCGAAAGTTTGTTTCACCACATCCAACGCCTTAAGCGGCGCCGGGTAAAAACCTTTGGTTTCCTTCAGCACACTTTTTTTAGCTTGGCTGAAGACTACCGGCCGGCCGAGCGGCGAATGCATAAATTTATCCATCACTCCGCGAGGGCGGTAAATCTTGCGGCGCTTGCCGCCGGCGATTTTCTCCCGGGCAAAGGCCAGCGCGCGCTCTTCGAGCTGATTGGCCGGAACACAGGCGTCGACCAAGCCGATTTTCTCAGCCTTGCGGCCGTCTACCGCTTTACCGGCTAAAATAATATCCAGCGACGCGGGCAAGCCTACTGTGCGCGGCAAACGCACGCAACCGCCGAAACCCGGAATAATCCCGAGCTTCACTTCCGGCAAACCAATTTTGGTATCGGGCGAATCGGAACA
>JANMVK010000806.1:0-1401 GCA_031392725.1 Pseudobdellovibrionaceae bacterium | reverse complement strand
CTCGGGCAATTTGACTACCGTGAGCGCGCCGTGAACTTCGCCTAAGACTTCTAGGCCGTGCAGTGGATGATCGGTCAGGTAGAAACCCAAGACTTCTTTCTCATAAGCCAGCGATAACGGCCGGCTCCAATCCTCCAGCTTATCGAGCTGCACGAGATTATTTTCCACACTCTCTTCATCCAAATCAAACAACGAGGTCTGCCCCACTTCGCGATCCTGGCGCTGCCCTTCGCTGCGCTCGATGAATTTTGTGAAGCCGGTCAGAATCTCATTACGGTTGTAACCAAAACCATCCATAGCTCCGGCCTTAGTTAAGGCCTCGATGGTTTTTTTATTTACTTTCTTCAAGTCAACTTCGCTAAAAAATTCCTCAAGATTATTAAATTTCTTATCCGAACGCCGCTCGCGGCCCTCGACTATGGCCTGCACCGCACCCTCGCCGACACCCTTGATTGCGCCCAAGCTGAACATAATCTGCTCGCCCTTGGCGGCAAATTTATACTCCGAGTGATTGATATGCGGCGGTACCACTTCGATTTTGTGCGATTGCGCGTCTTTAACGTACTTTACGATCTTATCCGTGTCGCTCATCTCCGTGCTTAACAGAGCGGCGTAAAATTCCACGCGATAATAATTTTTAAGCCACGCCGTTTGCGCGGCGACCACGCAGTAGGCGGCCGCGTGAGATTTATTAAATCCGTACTTAGCGAATTCCGCCATCATATCAAACAGCGCCGAAGCTTTTTTCAGATCATGCTTGTTCTCGGCCGCGCCTTTTAGGAAACGGTTTTTCTGCTCCGCCATTTCCTCGGCGTTTTTCTTACCCATGGCCCGGCGGAGTATATCGGCTTCGCCCAGTGAGTAATTGGCGATCTTAGCCGCCACCAGCTGAACCTGCTCCTGATAGACGATAACCCCGTAGGTTTCTTTTAAAAACTCCTCGAGCTCGGGAAAATCATACTTAACTTTTTTCTCGCCCGACTTCCGTGCAACATAATCTGGAATCATATCCATCGGACCCGGACGGTAGAGAGCATTAATCGCCACGATGTCTTCAAAACAATCGGGCTTGGCTTTGCGGATCAGGTCGGTGATGCCTTCACCCTCGAACTGAAAAATCCCCGCGGTGTCGCCCTTGCACATGATTTCATAAATGCCGGGGTCTTTGAGCGAGATATCCTGCACAGTAAACTTCTTACCGCGGTTGCGCTCGATTAAATTAAAGGCCTCTTGAATATGAGTGAGAGTTTTTAAACCTAAGAAATCGAATTTGATCAGGCCGATTTTCTCGGCGTGTTTCATATCGTACTGAACGACGTTTTCGCCCTCAGCGCCGCGGTACAAAGGCGCGTGATCGTCGTGTACAACGACCGAAAGTCGAGCGGACGGCAGGCGAGCGAC
>JANMVK010000670.1:0-5893 GCA_031392725.1 Pseudobdellovibrionaceae bacterium | reverse complement strand
GCTTCCACCGGGCAAATTCTCTGGCCATAAAAATGGCTTAGGCTCTTGCAACCCATGACCGCGATCAATTGGCGACTCTGCTGGGCCGACACCATCAAGCTTTGCAGCAAGCGGCGGTAGGTCGTGCGGTTGGCCAAATATTTTGCATAGATGGGCTCATTCTCTTGATCGCGCCAGCTGTAGGGCACCGGACGGAAATCGGGACCGCCGCCGCTGCGCGCGTGGCCCATGTAAGCGCACACTTCACAGCGAGTTCTAAGTGCGCCGTTGGCGCCAATGCCGCTGATCGAGCCAAAATACTGGTCTTCCGCATTGGCGCTGAATTGCAATTGCTGAGCGGACGACACGCCGTCTTGACCCAGGTTCTGGCGGTCATCACTTGAGGCCGACGAATAGCCAAACGTCAAACGCACCTTCAGAGGCGAACCGTTGTTATACCCGGCGATGTTTTTTTCCATTACCGTGATGTTGTCGGGCAAATCATTAGCCACCCAACCGAAGCCACATAAGGGACCCGTAGCTGTGGTGCAAGCGCGTTTCAAAATCGCTCTCACGGCGCTAAAACTGGTGCGGTCGAGCGTGGAGTTGTTAGGGGCGTCGTGATACCCGATGGTGAGATTGATTTCCATCACACCGTCTTGAAACCAACCGTCGTACTGTGATTTGCAAGCGGCATACTCGCCAGGATTGGCGTCTTTCCATTGGGTGGCATTGTACATTGAGCGCTGGCCGCGCGGCGCCTGGAACACTCCCGTGTAGGCGTTTTGTTGACTGTTTCCGCCAAACAATCCGCCAATAATGTCACTGATTTGAGCCTGGGCAGATGTAGAAATGAATAAAAGCATAGCTAACAGTCGCATAGTCTTCCTTTGTCGTGTTCCTGAGGAGAATTGCAATGGATACGCCAATTTTTTAGACGATTCAAATAGAGACCACCCATTAAGCTGCCTGGTAAAAAGTCCGAGTAGATAGGCATGAAATATCTCGTAGTCGTTATCGCCATTGCCGTTTGTGGATGCGCCAGCCAAGAGATGCAACCTGAACGCGGCCCCGCGTCCGTGAGATCGACCTACAACTATGGCCCGGTGAGTGTCGACACTTGCCCGACCCGGCTATTGCCACCGCTGAGCACTCCCGGATCGTCATTTTCATTGATTGATCTGACGCTCAACGCGCCTTGCGCTCAAAATAGGTAAGATCCACTAAAATTGCGGTGCTAAGAATTAAACCGCGGTCGGCCTCCGACAGATGGCCGGCAAATTCCACTTGAAACGTATCCGCGTCGGTCAGCACTTCCTTCAGCAAGCCGCCCCATTTTTTTTGAATCGCGCCCACTTCCTGACCCTGATGAAAAACGGGAAAGCGCCAGATACTGAAAAATCCAGATTCAATGAAGAAGTTTTTGCCTTCGCGTTCGTTATTTAAGGCGTAGCGTTTGCGGAGAAAGGCCCACTTCCAAACGGCCGAGCCGATTTGATGGCCATCATTGGCTAAAATCTCAAGGCGCTGAAAAATAAACCGGAAGGGATGGTTCGCCTTCCACACCGGTTGTTTCTGCGAATCAAAAAAATGCAGTTCAAAACTGCGCCAATGGCCCAGAAACTGGCGCGCGAGAAACCCCCAAAAGCCTTTTTGCGTTTCCGCGCAGTACAAAATCAAATTGCCTTTTTCATCGGAGATTTCGTACTTGTTGCGCGTTTCAAAGCCGAACAGCTCGGCGAGTTCCTTGCGCTGGCGGATGATGACGGAGGAATGGTTGCGTAGGCGGTGCATATTATGAGTGTAAATTTGCTTGTGGTTTGACGCAAACCGCTTCCGAATTGGAAGCGATGCGCGTCATTATTTGCCGCTCTGGATTTTGGCGTGAAGCTTTTTGGCGGCGTCGTCTACGCCCCCGAGATTTTCGACGTTTTTGAAACCCAGTTCACGCATGGCCGATTCCGCTTTGCCGGCACGTCCGCCTTTTTGGCAATAGACCTTGTAGGTGGCGGTTTTATCCATTTTCGCCATTTCGTTTTTAAATTCGGGGCTGTTGAAATCGAGATTGCGCGCGCCGGTCACATGGCCTTGGCTAAATTCCGCGGGGGTCCTCACATCTAAAATCACCGGGGATGCGCCCGAGGCGGCAGATGCTGAGAGGGAAAAAACGGTGGCAAAAATCAATAATAACTTTGTCATGTGACCTCCGGTTACGGGAAACTTACCAGTGTGAAATTCATTTATCAATATGAACGCTATCAATTGCATGCTGATATTTACTCGCCTGCATCCTAAAGCGGACGGATTCCGCCTCAAACGATTTGCTTTTCAAACAGCGCGAAATCCATTTTGTAAGCCACGTGGTGAATCACACCCCTGGAGTGAAATCCGAGATTTTCATAATAGGCCTTTAGAAATTCATTGTCCGAAGCGCATTCCAACCGAAGCGTGGACACTCCCCGCTTACGCACCTCAGACTCAGCCCACAAAATCATCTCACGGCCGAGCGCGCGGCCGAAATATTCGCGCTTCACCGCCAAACGGTGAATGTACATCGCGGCGCCTTCCGACTGACCCCACAGCTCACCCGACTTGAAGCTGAGCACCACAGACGCAATCACCTCGCCTTTTTCCCGGTGCACATACAATTCGCCGTGAGATATTTCGCCCGCGACCCAATCGGGCGGAAAACCATTGGTCCATTGATAAATTCCCCTGGTTTTTAGCCAGCTGGAGAGTTCAGCAATCGTCGCTACGATCGGCTCAATGTCGGTCTCAGTCGCCGCGGTCATTTCCATATGTCTGATCTACTACACTTTCGCGATCCCCATCATCAGGAATTGTGGCTGGGTAAAAATAGTACGATTTCCATTTGCCAGAGGATTCGCCTAGTTTGGCTGCAGCTCAACCAAGGGGAGGGAGCAATGAATATCTTAAACGCGAGCCGAAAATCCGAAATCGATCTGGAAATCCGTAAAAAGGGTTACGTATGCCTGGAGCGGAGATCACTTTGGCTTACGCGCGCAAATCTCCCGCAAGCTCAATTACTTTCGCGACCGCTATAGAGACATGCCTTCCGATCCCCACCTGTTCGATGGTGAGGGAGAACGCCGCCGGCGCTAT
Organism: Pseudobdellovibrionaceae bacterium; assembly: GCA_031392725.1. Taxonomy (GTDB): domain Bacteria; phylum Bdellovibrionota; class Bdellovibrionia; order Bdellovibrionales; family UBA1609; genus JALHOQ01. The sequence continues at coordinate 2,791 of JANMVK010000670.1, read as the reverse complement.
GCCCGTCTAGTAGTGGATCCCACTCACCGCCGCCTGGAAATTTTCAAACACGACGTGTTTTACCAAGCTAAAAAATTCGATCAGCTGTACGGGGACATCCACCGTAGCTTCGCGCCTATGACCACCGATGAATACGGCAATGATTTCTTTAAGGCGCTGGTGATTGAGAGTTATCAGGCGTTGCCGATGGCGGATTCGCTGAAAAATGAACCGTTTGAAGTGAGCGCCCATATGATCCGCATTGAGGCCACGCCGAATAGTAAAACCGGCAGGCCCGCGCCCGAGGGGATTCACCGCGACGGTTATCATTTTGGTTCGATTCATTTAATGAGAAGAGAGAATGTGCAAGGCGCCGACAACCATGTTTATGATTTACAGAAAAATCTGATTGATCAGCGCACTCTCGAGCGGCCCATGGATTCCATTTACTTTGACGACTCCGCCATCTTCCACGGAGTGTCGCCGTTTGTGCCTGGTAATCCCAATCAACGCGCCACCCGAGATATGTTGATTCTGCTCTATCAACCGTTGAGCGAATCGCCGCAGCGGATGAAGGAGCGAAGGGTGTTGCACCGCTACTAATAAGATTGCATGACGCGAACCGCTTCCGATTCGGAAGCGGTTCGCGTCATCAATGCAAAGGCCTTGAAAATCCAATGAGCAAGCCGCTAAAACTCGGCATGCGCTTACAACTGTATCGTGGAATTTCCGCGGATGAATTTAAGGTTCTTTCGGCCAAGGAGCTGAGCCAGAGCCGTAGAAATTGGAAGCCTCTCTTAGCCAAACGAGTGGCTAAAGATATGTCTTATCCCACTGAAATGGATCATGTGGTCCAGCATTTAGAGAGGATCGCGCGACTGGAGCGCCAGCATTTTACGGACAATGCCGCCATTGCCAAATCCTACGCACGAAAAGTCGATGGCGTAGTTGTTGCGATTGACGTTTCCATCCATGATGTCATCAAACACTTCCGCCTGGAGTTTCAGAATTTTGCCAAGCGGAAGAAAAATTTTGAGATCGTTTACATAGTCGACGCTAAGATCATGGCGAAGAATCTTCGACGCTGGAAGTTCAAGACCAAGCGGTTTTAGTAGCCGTCGCAAACCCACTCGCGAACGGGACTCTCGTTGTCCCACGTATAATACAGCAGGCGGTCCACAACATCTTCCATGCCGATATCGAGGCGGTAGTAGAAAGTGGCAACGGCTTCGTCGCCGCCGTCGACTATCACTCTGTAGCCTCTGGTCTCGCCGACGGGCTTGTCCCAATACTGACGCGAGGTGATTTCAAGACCCCAATCGGGAATTTGTGCCATTACATATTTTTTGTAATCTTCGACGACCTGTTGCTCCACTCGGAGCAGCTTGGAGAGATCAGTCTCCGCTGTAACTGTGATCACCCGCTGCGGTTTCAGCTTAGTCTTCTGCCTGTTTTGCAGTTCAATAAAATCCGCTTTGCAGCGTGCGGGAACTGCGGCTTCAACTGTTGTCACCATGACGAATGAGAATAAAAATAGTGCGATTGTTGACTTCATAACCCCTCCTGATGGATGAGCCTTATTAAATAGAGTTGGCAGCGGTCAACGGCTGCGCATGGAATGAATCTTTTGCAGCTAGACTAAACACCGGGCTACCCCGCGCCATAACTTATCTACATGTAATTACTGGTCATTATTTTTACGTCCAGATGAAGTCCAGGCCGTTGACTTACACACAACTTACACCTACTCTTACACATGAAGTAAGTCTTGTGTCAGCCCTCAGCCTGGAGAACGAACGATGGCCCCTAAGAAGCAACAACCACTGCGGCCGCAGCAACCTCAGCCGCTCTCGATCAAAGAATTAAAAGTGCTCGAGTTCGTCGAGCAGTTTATTGAAGAGAAAACCGTGGCGCCGACTTTTAACGAAATCAAAGAGCACTTTGGTTTTGCGTCTTTTAATTCCGTGCAACGTTATCTCAAGCAACTGCAGGACAAACATTATATTCATATTCCCGGCGGCAATCAAAAGCGCGCTCTGCAGGTTCTCCACTCTTCCCGATCAGTCTCAAATTCGCTGCAGGAGCGGATAAGCGCCTCTGCAGTGGTTCCACAACCCCAATACCCACTTCCAACCCATCCCACTTTAAAGAAAGGGTCTCCCGAAACTCCCCAAGCTTCGGAGGCCCTTTCTTTGCCTTTACTCGGCCGGGTCGCGGCGGGTTCGCCCATCGAAGCCTTCACCCATGATGAACATATAGATGTACCGGCTTCCATGGTTCGCAATGCGGGAAAAACTTATGCACTTATAGTGGAAGGACAATCGATGATTGAAGACGGAATATTAGACGGTGATGTGATCCTCGTGCAAAAGCAGTCCTACGCCAATAATGGTGAAACGGTTGTCGCTATGATTAACAACCAGGCCACGGTAAAAAGATTTTATTTACATCGTAAAGGGGCGCGTGAGGGAGATATCCACAGTAATCCACAGACTCATGCACATCCGCCGGCGGAACCACAGGTCGAGTTAAGACCGGCCAACGCCACGATGCAGTCCCTCTGGGAAGACCCTTACAAGGTGCATATCCAGGGTATTGTCGTGGGTTTGATGCGACGTTTTTGATGTTGGGTGGCCACGTTAGCGTGTCCACCTTAAAGGCTTTCGCTAACTAAACGGCATTCATTTGTAAACAAGGTGAACGCGCTTACGAGCGGCTCGGTGCGTTGGGGGCAAATTGTCTCAGGGCAGAGGTGTATCTATGGCGACACTAAACATAGAAGAGTTAAAGCTGGAGCTCGGGCCCAAGTTGA
>JANMVK010000655.1:0-3471 GCA_031392725.1 Pseudobdellovibrionaceae bacterium | reverse complement strand
GGCGGCATCCGCCACCGCACTCAAAACCCCATGGCACAAATGACCGGCAGCGTGCGCGGTCAAGACGGCCAAATCACCAAACTGGCAAGCAGCCATTTTGCTTGCTCCCTTCTCTAAGCCGTAAAACGGTTTTGCCCCAGGTCGGAGTTGAGCTCCTGCCTGGGGGCAAATAACGCACCTTGCAACGATAGACGCCAACCCCCGATTTTCCTATATTCACCCCATGGTTGAACATGGTGTCGTTATTCTGGATTTTGGGTCGCAATACACCCAGCTGATCGCCCGTCGCTGCCGCGAATTGGGTGTGTACTCGGAACTCCTGCCGTTTGATAAAAGTGCCGCGGAAATCAAAGCCAAAAAACCCATCGCCATCATTTTGAGCGGCGGACCGTGTTCGGTGGACGAAACCGATGCGCCTCTGCGCGATGTTAAAGAATTACTCAACATCGCCCCCGTGCTGGGAATTTGTTACGGCATGCAGCTGCTCGCGCATCAGTTGGGCGGAAAAGTGGAGCGCGCCACCACTCGTGAATATGGTTTTAATACCGTCGAGTGGAAAGAGCCGCTCGGCAAAATTCCTAAATCGCAAAAAGTTTGGATGAGTCACGGCGATGTGATCACCAAAGCGCCGCCCGGCGCGCGGGTCGTGGCTGAATCGGGCAACCATCATCCGGCCGCCATGATGGCTGAAAATTATTGGGCCGTGCAGTTTCACCCGGAAGTGGCGCACACCGATCACGGTGTTGATTTTTTAAAGGCCTTTTTATTTGATTTTTGCAAAGCCAAGGAAAACTGGTCGACCAAGTTGATTGAAGATCATCTGTTACAAGATATCCGCGACCGGGTCGGCAAAGAAAAAGTTTTGTGCGCTCTGAGCGGGGGAGTGGACTCCACGGTGGTGGCTACGTTACTCACTCGCGCGCTAAGTCCCGATCAGGTGAAATGCGTATTTGTCGACACCGGGCTGTTGCGCAAGAACGAATTTGAGAATGTGCAGAAACTCTATAAGGAAATCGGTTTGAGCGTACTCGGCTGGGATGGCAGCAAGGAATTTTTAGGCCGCCTCAACGGCATCGACGATCCTGAGCAAAAACGTAAAATCATTGGCCACGCATTTATTGACGTATTTAAACAGGCGTTTGAGAAAGTCGGCAAATGTGAATGGCTCGCGCAAGGGACGCTTTATCCCGACGTGATTGAGTCGGTGAGTCCGCGCGGCACCAGCGTGACGATTAAGTCCCATCATAACGTCGGCGGGCTGCCTAAAGACTTAGGTCTTAAGTTGATCGAGCCGTTGCGTGAATTATTTAAAGACGAAGTCCGCAAAATCGGCGCGGATATGAATATTCCTAAAAAATTCCTGTGGCGCCATCCGTTCCCCGGACCCGGGCTCGCCATCCGGCTGATTGGGTCGATCAATGAGCAAGATCTAAATATTCTCAAAGAAGTCGACGCCATTTATATCAACGAGTTGGAAAAACACGGCCTCTATGAAAAAATCTGGCAGGCTTTTTGCGTCCTGCTTCCGGTAAAAACTGTGGGCGTGCAAGGAGACAACCGGACCTACGATAAAGTGATCGCGCTCCGGGCGGTGACATCGACCGACGGAATGACTGCCGATTGGTATCCCTTCGAGCCGAAATTTATGGCGCAACTCTCAAACCGCATCACCAACGAAGTGCGCGGCGTGAACCGCGTCGTGTATGACGTCACCTCCAAGCCACCCGGTACGATTGAGTGGGAATAGCCTAGATGTCGTTCGTTCACCTGCACCTGCATTCGCAGTATTCTTTACTTGAATCCACCATCCGGACCAAACCGCTGGCTAAAAAAGTCAGTGAGCTGGCGCAGCCGTCCGTCGCCCTGACCGACTACGGCAATATGTTTGGCGCCATCGAATTTTATTTTGCGTGCAAAGAGTCGGGCGTGAAGCCGATTCTCGGCACCGAAGTGTTTATCGCGCCCAAATCCCGTTTGGTTAAGGGCGAGGACAAAGAGGCCGCCATGCAGCCGTCGCGCCGATTGGTGCTGCTCGCTCAAAATTTCACCGGCTATCAGACCCTGTGCCGCCTTTCGACCATTGGTTACCAAGAGGGTTTTTACTACCGCCCGCGCGTGGATATGGAAACTCTGCACAAGTACTCCGATGGCATCATCGCTTTGAGCGGTGGCTGGATGGGTGAGGTGCCGTGGACGTTTATCAACCGGGGTCCAGACGCCTGTTTGGAGAAAATCAAAACCTTTCAAGGTATTTACGGCGACCGATTTTATCTCGAGTTAAACCGCACCGGTAATTCCGGCTGGGATAAGATTAATCCGTTCTTGCAGCAGTGCGGACGCGACCTGGGCATACCTGTGGTGGCGACTAATGATGTCCACTACTTATCGCCGAAAGATCAACTGCCCCAAGAGGTTTTGATCTGCATCGGCACCAACAAGACTTTGCAGGATGAATCACGTTTCCGTTTGGGTAGCGACCAATTTTACCTAAAGAGTTCCGATGAAATGCGCCAGCTATTTAGCGACATCCCGGAAGCCTGCGACCAGACCTTGCAGATCGCGGAACGATGCGAGTTAAAGTTTAACTTGAAGGATGCGGCCGGAAATCCCAAATATCATTTGCCCAGTTACCCAACCGAACCCGGCGTCACTTTGCACGACGAGATGCACCGCTTGAGTAGGGCCGGTCTTGCGCGCCGTTTTGAGGAAGCCGAGAAGCGGGGTGAGACGGTTGCTGGGGAAATTCGCGACGTCTATCTCAAGCGCCTCGAGTACGAACTCGACATGATCGAGAAGATGGGGTTCAACGGTTACTTTTTAATCGTGCAAGACTTTATCGGCTGGGCTAAGGATCACGACATTCCGGTGGGGCCGGGACGGGGATCAGGTGCCGGTTCTCTCGTGGCCTATTCATTGCGAATTACCGATCTCGATCCCATGCCTTATCATTTAATTTTTGAGCGCTTCTTGAATCCGGAACGTATCAGCATGCCCGATTTCGATATCGATTTTTGTCAGGAGCATCGTGTCCGGGTCATAGATTACGTAACACAAAAGTACGGCCACCAATCGGTGTCGCAGATTATCACTTACGGACGTCTGCAAGCGCGCGCCGCCATTCGCGACGTGGGCCGGGTGATGGGTATGACGTTTGCGGAAGTGGATGTCGTCGCCAAATTAATTCCGGAAAAATTGGGCATCAATCTTAAAGAAGCCATCGAAATGGAACCCCGTTTGCGCGAGCAAATGGATATGGATCCGAAGATCAACAATTTGATGGATATCGCGCAGAGAATTGAAGGCCTGGTCCGCCACGCGGGGATTCACGCTGCGGGCGTGATTATCGCCGATGGCAATATCATGGACCACGCGCCTTTATACCGCGGCGCTGAGGGCGAAAACGACCTCGATCTCTGCGTCGGTCATCACTCCCGCAATTTTCGCTTGAGCAACCCGCGTGCCATTCGGAGG
>JANMVK010000620.1:0-2151 GCA_031392725.1 Pseudobdellovibrionaceae bacterium | reverse complement strand
GTTTCGCTTCTTGAAGATGTGATTGCGCTGTCGCTCAGCCGCGGCCGGGTGCCGCTGCGTTTGCGTTCGGCCGCATAGGCCGGCAGTAAAGTGACCGCGATGAGTACAAGTGCTAAGCGCTTCATCGGTAGCCCGCCTCGGGGAAGTAGAAACTCATCCCCAGTCCCAAAAATAAATCGTTCTGGCTTAATTTTTCCGTGGTGCCATCATCATTTCTCGCTGTGCCTTGGTACATATTCCAAATTAGATCCCAGCGGAAGGCCGTGCTTTTGGACCAGGCGAACACCTGCGAAGTGCCTAAGTGTATTGTGGGCACATTCTCGTCGGCATCGGTCCGGGTCATACCGCCGCCGAAGTTAAAGTTTAAATCGAACGGCACGATGGTTTTATTCAGCCAGGTGATTTTACCGTAGATCGGATTCCATTTGAGCGAGGCGCCCATATAGCCTTTGGACGTGATCACGTTGTCGGTGGTGATTCCGCGCTCCTTTTCCAAGTCGTCGGTGACTTGGCGGGAACTGGTGGAGCTGAATGTGAACAATCCCTCGATCGCATATTTTTCGCGGATATAGTAAGCGGCCCGGGCGCCGGCGCCGATGGAGTTGAAAAACGGATTGTTAAGATTCATAAACACAAAGGGCGACAATTCAAAACGGCCGGTCTTAGGCAAAAAGCGCCGTTGAATCACGGCGACGTCGTCAAACGGCGCCAGTGTGGCCAAGTCCGAAAGCGTACTCACTTCTTTATCAGGTTTAGCTGAGCGATCGCGGACCTTGGGTGCGCTCTTCACTTCTTGTTTCTCTTCGTCTTTGTCGTAGAGGTTTTCTATATCTTGTTCGGTGGAGGCACCGGCACCAGGAGCCGCCGGTGGAGCGTCTCCAGAACCTTCCAAATCCTGTGCCCACGCCGAATTTCCTGCGACTAAAAACACAACAATTAGAGCTATTCTTAGATGATGTGACAAGCCTGCATACCCCAAGTTGTAGGAATCCCTAATGAAAGGATACAGAAAGCTGAATTTAAAATGAATATATATAGATGAGATCTAGACCCAAGCCCATGGTCTTAGAGAATAAAGATGCCGGCAATGCTCGTCTGAGCATTGTAGTACAAGCGGTCTTCAAAGGACGAAGGGGTCGCATCCTGCGGACGGAGGCGCCGCGAAGTCGCGTCAGGACCCTGAAAGATCAGCCAGCGCAAATCTAAACGCACGCCGAAGTTCTTGGTGAAGAAAAAATTCTGGCCCACGCCCAGGTTCAGGCCGAAGGTGCTCACTGAATCCATATTTATGTAACCCAAACCGGCTAGACCATAGAGATTCAGGTTCATCACGCCCAATTTGCTGATGGAAATTTTCCCGTAGTACGCCAGAAACTGATAGTTGGCGAACATGCCCCACACCGGATGAGGAACTCGTGAGGTGTCAAAAGCTTCCACCGCGGGGTTGCCGCCCGAAGCGGCCCGCCCGGGCTTCAACTGCTCACCGTAACTCGAGAGTCCGTCCATCCAGAACAACCCGAGCACGTTCAAGGAGCTGGTGTCGGTGAAATTGTAAGTGCCCTGCAGGTTGAACATATAGTCATTGTAGTAGGGCTCGTTCATCTCGAGGCCGAAGCCGCCGCCCATTTCAAATTTTTCCGTGGTCAGAATATGGCGGTTGAGAACCGCGCGGCGCCGGTCGAACACCGGCAGCGTGGTTTCACGGGCTAATTCCTCTTCGGGAACTTCGATTTCCTCTGCAAAGCTTGCGTTGGAGCCCAATAACAGCACGACAAACAAAAACAACTTTTTCGCCATGGTTTGATATTAGAGACAATCTATATATTTGTATATTCGGGGAAATACAGTTCAGGTCTTAAGTCAGGACGGCGTGGAATTGTTATGTTTCAGTTTTTCAACGAAGCTAGGCTTTGGTTTTTGAGTGAACAGTGGAGCACGGCCATCGCGAAGGCCTGCTGATGATCGGCCCGGGCCTGAGCGGCCATTGGCCCCGCGCATTTTTGCAAACGGGTGTGCTCGGCTTTTCGGTCCTCTTTCCACAACACCCGGGTGGAAGGCTTCAGCGCCGAGGGGAACAGATCTTTTTCGCGCAGCACCGGGGCCGCGGCCTGGGAGGCGACCGTGAAGTTGGGTGAGACACCGTAAAGTTGA
>JANMVK010000541.1:0-2517 GCA_031392725.1 Pseudobdellovibrionaceae bacterium | reverse complement strand
ATAAAAATGCTGATGGAGTTCCAGTTGAACGACATCGCGCCCACCGGTGCGTCGTAGGCGCGGTCGACGCGCTCCGGATCGCGGCTGGCGTCGGCGCGGACCGAATCAAAATCGCTGTCATCGACCAGAATATTGCCTTCGACTTTTCTAATTCCCGTACGCATCAGCTCATTGACCAAAAACCACATGCTCTCCGAGACAAAACCGGAGTCGCCGCCGCCTTTAAGCACAAGATCGCCTTTGAGCACGCCTTCTTTCACAGAAGCCGAGGACCACAAGGTGGTTTGCAGTTTGGTACTGGCGCCGATTTTCTGTAAGACGGCCGCGGCCGTGGTGATCTTGGTGATGGAGGCCGGAGTCAGCTCTTTTTCCTCGTTGAGTCCGTAGAGCAGGGATTTGTCGCGTTTTTCTAGATCCAGTACGGCGAGGCCGAGATGATCTTTAGAGATGGAATGTTTGGCGATTACTTTGTCCAAGCGCTTCGACAAATCTTGCGCGTGTGCTTGAACCGATACGGCCAGCCAGCCGCTCACAATCCATCGAACCATATTGCCTCCATGCAACTACCAAACATAGTATGACATTTGGTGAAAAAGACAAACCTGCTCCTTCTTTCTTTTTTCGTTTTTATCGGGTGCACAAAGAGCTATCAGCCTGACCATAACACCTTGGTGGTGGCGCTCGGCGCCCAGCCGCTCACCTTGGATCCGCGCTACGCTACGGACGCCGCGGGAATTCGCATCGGCAGCTTGATCTTCAATAGTTTCGTGCGGGTCGGCCAGGATTTTAAGGTGATTCCCGAGGCCGCGGAACGCTGGACTATCGAGGGCCGGATTTACAAATTCTACTTGCGTAAGGACCTGCAATTTCATAACGGCCGACGGCTGGAAAAAGACGACCTGATTTTCACCTGGGAGTTCTACCGCAGTCCCTCAAGTCCGTTCTCGTCGGGATTAAAAGTGATTAAGTCGGTGGATATCTCCGAGAAAGACGGACAATTGGTCATGTCCGTCGAGCTGACCCACTTGGCCGACAGTTTTTTGCTAAGTGAGTTGCCCTCGGTGAAGATCTTGCCGAAAAAAGAGATCGAAGCGGCGGGCCCCGATTTCAATCAGCTCCTGATCGGCACCGGCCCTTTTAAGTTTGTGCGGCAAAAGCTCAATGAAATTCGGCTGAAGTCGGTCCACGCCAAGATTGAAAATCTGGTGTTTAAAATTATCCGCGACGATTTTACCCGTTATCAGAAAATGCTGAAGGGCGAGGTGGATATCGCGCAGAACGAGCTGCCGCCCGAGAAAGTGGGCGAATTTCAAAAACGCACGGAGGCGTTCCAAGTCAAAATGTATCCCGGCCTGAATATGACTTATGTGCTGATCAATCTGCGCGATCCCCTGCTGAAACAACTGGCGGTGCGCAAGGCCCTGGCGCAATCCATCGACCGCGAGCAGATCATTGAGTACAAGCTGCACGGCCTCGCCCAGGTGGCCACTTCCATTCTCACTCCGAACAATCCCTATTTTAATCCCACGGTTCACAACCCCGATTACAACGTGGAGGCCGCGGTGCAGGCGATCACCGCCTCGGCGGCTAAGGGAAAATCGTTCGTATTGAAAACCGCCAACTCACCTGGCGCCATCGATGGCGGACGCGTTCTGGCCAATCAGTTGCAGCAGTCCGGGATTAACATCCGCCACGAGAGTTATGAGTGGGCCACTTACTACGACGATGTGAAAAAGGGCAATTTCCAGCTCGCCACCATGAAATGGGTGGGCACGGTAGACCCGGATATTTATCGCGCGGCCTTTCACTCCAAGGAAACTCCCCCGGGCCGCAACCGCGGAGCGTACAACAATCCCATGGTGGACAAGCTCCTGGACCAAGGTGCAGGGGAGGAAGTGACGGTTAAACGCAAAAAAATCTTCGATGAAGTGCAGCGCCTGGTGCATCAAGACATCGCCATCATCCCGCTGTGGTACGACGTGCAGGTGGCGGTCGCGCGCGCTGTTGTGCGCGACTACACTCCTGTTATGACAAGTGATTACTGGCCTTTCACTGAAGTGACCAAGAGCCGATAAATTTTCACGATGATGAAACGGCGTGATTGGCTTCTGGTCGTAGGTCTAGTGATCGCGACTTGGGGATTAGATCAAATTACAAAAGCTTGGGCGGTCCGCAATCTTACGGATCTCCAGTTCTATGGGCCAATTGGCTTAGTTTTACATTTTAATCCGGGCGCCATTCTTGGCACCTTCTCCCATCTTCCTCCCATTCTGCGGGTGGTGTCTCTCAGCACCGGCGGTGCGTTTCTGATTTTCATTTACGCCGCCATTCAATATTTGCTGCCTTCAAGATCCTTGCAGTTGCGCACCGGCATGTCGCTGTTGCTCGGCGGAATCATGGGCAACGTCACCGACCGCATTATCGTCGGCGAAGTGGTGGATTTTATTCTGATCGGCTCGCGCGAAATGGCGACGCCGGCGTTTAACGTGGCCGACGCCATTCAGTGGGTGGGGTACA
>JANMVK010000445.1:0-1511 GCA_031392725.1 Pseudobdellovibrionaceae bacterium | reverse complement strand
CTTATCCGGATCAAAGTTTGTACCCGGCGAATAGCGTGCCCAGCGTCGTGAAGCGGATCAACAACGCTCTCACCCGCGCCGACCAAATTGAAAAGTCAGAAGGCAAAGTCACCACCAATTGGTACGCACCAATCGTGGCGGATGCGGAAGCCGGATTCGGCGGACCGTTGCACGCTTTTGAACTGATGAAATCCATGATTGAAGCCGGCGCGGCCGGCGTGCATTTCGAGGATCAATTGGCTTCTGAGAAAAAATGCGGACACTTAGGCGGAAAAGTTTTAGTGCCCACCAGCCAGTTCGTACGCACACTCGTGGCTGCGCGCTTGGCCTCCGACGTGCTCGACGTTCCCACGATTATTATCGCCCGCACCGATTCCCTCGGCGCCAGTTTGATCACCAGCGATATTGATGCCTACGACAAGCCGTTCTTAACCGGTGAGCGCACGCCCGAAGGTTATTACCGCGTGAAGCCCAGCATGAAAGCCTCCATTGCCCGCGGCTTGGCTTACGCGCCCTACGCCGATTTGTTATGGGTCGAAACGTCCAAACCGGATTTGGCGGAAGCCAAAGAATTCGCGGACGCTATTCACAAGCAATACCCCGGCAAATTGTTGGCGTACAATTGCTCGCCGTCCTTCAACTGGCAGAAAAATCTGGATTCCAAAACCATCGCCAAATTCCAAACCGAACTGGGCAAGATGGGTTACAAATTCCAATTTATCACTCTGGCCGGTTGGCATTTGCTGAACTTGCATTCCTTTGAGTTGGCTCATGCCTACAATGAAGTGGGAATGCCGGCCTATGTGGCTTTGCAGGAGCGGGAATTCGCGCGCGAGAGTTCGGGCTATTCGGGCACGCGCCACCAGCGTGAAGTCGGCACCGGGTATTTCGACAAAGTGCTGATGACCATCAGCGAGGGTCAAGCCTCGACGTCGGCCTTGAAACACTCGACTGAAGCGGAGCAATTCACGCCCGATTCACATTAAAAGACGGGGATCGCCCCGGGTGATCCCCCGATTTTAGGCCTATTCATTCGGATTTCTTAACGGTTTGAGCGCTTCAATCCGAAACGTAATTCGAATGAATATAAAGAATGTGAGCACATCTTCTGTTCTGCCCTTGGACCCAAAGCCGCGGGTTGAGGGCAATGTGCGCGCGAAAGGCAGCACTGACCGGGACGCCGACGGCAAGCGCGAGCAGGACGAGCCCGAATTAAAAAGACACCTGAACCAACAAGAATTTGACGAGGCCCTCAAGGCTCTCGAGGATTTCCCTGGACTTAAAGCCAACAATCTTGAGATCAAAGTCGAATCCCATGCCGACCATCGGATCATCCTGATCGTCGACCGGCAGGGAAAAATCGTCCGCAGGCTCTCTGAGAGCCAGCTGTGGCTGGCCACCAGAGACCGCGACAAGCAGACAGGCCGGATTCTAGACAAAGCGATGTAGTCATTTTATTGACTCACGGCACAGCGTATTACCGAGGGAAAATAATAACTCGGGAGGCGTTG
>JANMVK010000358.1:0-5155 GCA_031392725.1 Pseudobdellovibrionaceae bacterium | reverse complement strand
TCATAATGTGAAATCGAATTCGCGATTTAGGGAATCTCAGAGCGTAATAGCTTATCAACCCGGACACGCCGCCGCTGGCTCCCAATGATGGGGCCGAAGCACCGGAATACCAATAGAGCAAATGTCCGCAAGTAGCGGCCGCAAAAAACAGGAAAATTAAAAAAAATGGTCCGTCCCGGTCTTCAATATTGTCGCCGGTCATCCATAGAAAATAAGCATTGCTGAAGAAATGCCAAAAACTTCCGTGAATCAAGGCGCCGGCGAACAAGGTAAAACCAAAGTGCCGCCACGGATCTTCCGGCATAAAAATCCAGCGCTCGAGAAGTCCCGGAGCGCGCAAAGCCATAAAGCTAAAACCGGCGCACAGTAAAAGTAATAATGGCGTGGCTGAGGCTTTTGAGCGCAACGGCGTATCCACGACTTCCTCAGGAATTCCCAAATAACCAAGCGCCCAAGAGGGCTTGTCGTCAGTTACGGTCGCGGGCGTGGCGGTGGTCCATGCCATCTTCGCCTTGGGTTCATGATTCTCCGGTTTTAATTCCACAGTGGGGAACAATCCTTCCAAATCACCTTTTTCTTTGGCGTTGCTGAGCTCGCCAGTATCAAACCAAATCTCGTGACAACGCCGGCATTGGTCGATCCGCACGTTTTCCTGCTGGCCCATTGGAGTGGTGGCCATGACGTTGCCGCATTTGGGGCATTTTATTTTGCCGTCAGGGCTGTTGGCCATCGGCCGATTGAGCGCGGACCGGAATGCGCCCACGAGTTTTTCGGTGCCGGGAATGGATTTTAAAAAAAGGAACGAGACCAAGTCACCGTGATCCGAACAACTGAAATAGGGAATTCGGTTGATCGTGGTCCTGATAAGTTTTCTCGAGCAGATTGGGCATGGCCGCACTTGATTATTCTGCGGCTCCGCGGGAGCAATATCAATTAGATCAGCCGCCACCGTGTCTCAAAATGAGACGGACTGTATCTTTTTGAGAAAACTCCCGATAACTTTATAGATGGTGAGTCCATATATATTGATGCTTTCGCTGTTGATACCAGTGGCCCTAAGTCAGCCGGCTTTGCTCCCAGGCCAGGGTGGTCTCCCCAACAGCCAGACACAATTCGCCGGTCCGCCCCTGGGCCGTCCTCCTATTAGTTGTCCGGTGGGAGAAGTTTGGTGCAAGCCCCAGACTCAACCAAATTTGGGGGTTCCCTGTCCTCCGGGGCCCGGAATGTATGAGTGCTTGCAACGGCGTGCGCGGGAAGCCCAAGGTCTACCGCCTAAACTTCCGGCGCAAACCCCAAAGCCAACCGAGATGCCGCAGTTGAATCCACCTCCGGGTGCCGGCGCCGGTGCGCCTCCCGCGGGAGCCGGTGGCGCTCCCCCCGGTGGAGAGCGAATGGCCGGCACGGATAACGGCGGCGGCAACAGCGCCCCCAATGGCGATCCGGCCGGTTCAACCACCAATCCCATGAGTGTGCCCAGTGGTGCCGCGGCGATTGTGCCCCTCGTGCAAGAGTATTTTCCAAAGTGCACCAATGAACTCGGTTACGGAACCTGCACTTTTAAAAATTTAGGTATTTGGGGTGATGCGCGCCACAGGGCGGGACGCTCCTGCCACAATTCCGGTGAGGCGTGGGATATCGGCTTGCCCTTCAACTGCAGCTCCGGCGGAGTCATTCAGCCCGATGACCCCAAGGCTTTGGAAATTGCCAAATGCTTGGCGACCAAAGCCGATAACAAGCTTGGAATTATTTTTAAGGATATTCCGTTCGGACCAAATATGTTTCCCGCGGGCAAGCGGGGCATGCACAATGGCCACATCCATGTTCAACTTAGGAATTGCAGGAGTATATGAAGATGAAAACTCTGATTTTAATTTTGTCTTTGATAATTCCCGGAGCCGGCGCCGCTACGAAGTACAGAAGAAACTTCACTAAGCAGCTTTATGTGGTAGATGTGGGACAATTCAAAATGGAATATTCCCTTCATGGCGAACCCATCAGCCGTCCGCGCTCCTTAAAAATCTGGGTCAAGTGCATCGGGACCAAAGATTGGCAGCCCGTGGGCGAATACCGAATGTGCGAACTCACAAAATATGAATACGACGCCAAAGATAAGAAATTAAAAGTTGAGTACATCGATGGCCGCGTTGAGGACGTCACCGGCAAAACTTTCTGTGATCAAATGGGCAGCGGAGATTTACCGCTGGCTGATGTTTGTAAGAAAAGGCCTGACCTGCAAGGCGCCAACCCCACCGATCCCGGCGCGGCCGAGGCCGGGGCCGGGGAACGTTAATTAGACTGTAATTCCCCGAGTTTAGTCTATATTTGACCAATAAACCCTTGAATATCATAAAATTTGACCTAAAATCCCTATATGAATAAGAAAATTGACCGTAAATCCACCAAAGAACTACCGCAGAACCCTACGGAGACTTTGCCTGCTCTAATATTCGCAGCCAAGACCAAGTCCGAGGAAGGCCGGCTGGCCAGGCTCAAAAGGGAGAAAAAGATCCGCAAGGTTGGTGCGCGCCTATACACGTCGATTCCAGGTGAAGTCGAAAATGTGGTTCTCGGCAATTGGTCCAACATTGTCTCACAACTTTATCCAGAGTCCCTTCTCAGTTATCGGAGCGCACTCGAGTACAAACCATCCCCTTCTGGAGACATTATTCTGACCAGCACCACAAATAGAATTGTGAAATATCCGGGACTGACGCTTCATTTTGTCCGTGGCCCTAAAGCTCAGGAAAGTGACCTGCCATTTCTGGGATTTAACGTGTCTTCTCAAGGCCGCGCTTTTTTGGAAAACCTATCGACCACCAAGAATACCGCGTGGCGTGCCTTGTCCGTCCCGGAGTTGGAGTCCAGGTTAAACGCTATCCTAGCGGCCAGAGGAGAGAACGAGGTCCGGCAGATTCTCCAGCAAGCTAGGGAGATCGCGAAAAATTTCGCTTGGGACCGGGAATTGAAAAAACTGGAAAATATGATCGGCGCGCTCCTCGGGGAAGTTCCCGCTCATAAGCTGGAATCCTCAATAGGCCGCGCGCGCGCGCGAGGCCTGCCCTACGACGCCGGTCGCGTCAGCCGCTTTGACAATTTATATTCCGCCCTGCGCGCAACCCCCCTCAAGGAATTGAAGGATAACTTTAAGGCCGCTGATCATTTCAAGAATAAGGCTTTCTTTGAGGCCTACTTCTCAAACTACATCGAAGGAACCACGTTCGAAGTTGAAGAGGCAGAGGAAATTATTTTCGACAAAAAAATTCCAGTTGAAAGGCCAAAGGATGCACATGACATTTTGGGCACGTTCAATATCGTGGCAGATGCCAATGAAATGAGAAAAGTCCCGAAGACTCCGGAGGAGTTGCTAACTTTGGTAAAGGGCCGGCACAATATCTTGATGGCGAATCGGCCGGAGGCCTCGCCGGGCCGGTTCAAAGACCGGCCAAATCGTGTTGGAGATTCCCATTTTGTCCGACCCGACGAAGTTGAAGGAACGATGAAAAAAGGCTTTGAAAGATATCAAGAGCTCCCGGCCGGGCTGGCCCGTGCGGTTTTCGTTATGTTCCTGGTGGCCGAGATACATCCGTTTGTAGACGGCAACGGCCGCGTAGCTCGCATTATGATGAATGCCGAGCTTTGCGTGGAGGCCCTGGCGACAATTATTATTCCGACGGTTTATAGAGAAGATTATCTTGCGGCCCTGAGAGCTTTGACTAGAAGGGATCGGCCTGAGCCCCTTATTAAAATGTTAGCAAGGGCACACAGTTTTTCTAATCGTGAATTTTCACCTTATAAAAAAATACTAAATGAGCTCACGGAGAGGAACTGGTTCCGTGAGCCTGATGATGGTAAAATCGTTGAAGTATAGCAAAAGAAGTTCCGGTCGGAGCCTACTCGCAATAGTTCAATTCAATTTCCTGATCGGCGCCGTTGCGGTTAAGGGTGGCGGATCCGCATCCGTTGAACGTTACGGAACCGCTGCCCGCGATGGAGCCGGTGAAAGTAACATTCAAAGTGCCCGAAATCGGATGGCAGCACGCGCTGGTGTAAGTCAGATTGTGCGGCTCATACAAAGCCGTGAAGCCCGCGAGGTTGTTCACCACCTGGTAGCTTCCGCCATCGACCACGCGGCCGTTGCGTTGGAGGGAGCCGGTGATATTGATCGGCGCTGGTGTCGAGATATTCAAATTCATTTTTTGTCGTCCGCGGAATGTGAGCACTTTGTGCTTGCCGAGAATTTCCGCCGTCCAACCCGGAGCGGTTTTAGTTAATTTTCCTCCGCCGCCATCGCTGGTCACAGCTAAAACCGCGCCGCCGTAGGGACCGCTGATATCATAGTCATACGTTCTCACCACTTCATCGCCGGTGTTGCTCATAGAGCAGGAAGCAGTGTTGTAATCCATTTGAATGCGGCCGGAAAATTTAAATCCGCGCGGCAGATCGCAACTGGCAAACGCGATTTGTTTAACACCGTTGTTGCAGGATTGGTCGAAGGCGCGCGCGCACGACGCGGCGTAGGCTTTCGGTAGAATTTGGTCGAACAGCATTTCAGCATAGATATAAGGACTTGGTTTTTCGCTTGCCGCGAAACTCGAGCCGGCTTGTTCATCGATTACGGCGCTCACCGTAGTGATTCCGCCCTCAACTGAGGAATTTAAAGCGTCGAGTTCGCCCTCCGCATCGGCCTTTTGCTTGGCGCAGGCGGTGGCAAACAAAGTAGCTAAGATTAAGGTCAAAATCTGACTGCGTTTCATTTTGATCTCCGTAAGTGTTGGGTTCTGCTAGATAGACCCCTCCTTTTTGAGAAAGTTGCGCACCGCGTATAAATTGGCCTAAGGTCCTGATAATATGGGCCTGTATGCTCTATTCAGGCGCCGACCTTATAAGGACATCGGGTCCCCCGCAGGATCGCGTGGCGAAGTTGACGATCGCCACGAAAAAAGAAGTGCAACCGGCCGATCAGGCTCCAAAGTCCACGCTGGATCAGGAGACTCAAGGCGCGCTTTTACGATTTGCTCGCTTTATCCATAAAGACGGCAAGAAACCTCCGTCCGAAAATCCGTCTCATAAGAAGACAGCAAAAGGTAAAACCCATCCATATGTTAAGGCCCAAGAACCGCTCCAGCGATTTTTTGAAATCGGCCAAACCATCGAT
>JANMVK010000571.1:0-5774 GCA_031392725.1 Pseudobdellovibrionaceae bacterium | reverse complement strand
CTGAGTTTGCGTCACATACATGGTGAGTTCGGCGATGGCGGTTTTTTTAATATTGTCTTCAATATAGGTGACCCGCGGTTCGGTATAGCCACGGAACAAACCGAGCAGTTGTTTTTCTTGGGGAAATTTGGCGGACCATTCGGCAAATGCAATTCCGGGCCTTTCGGAGTAGCGAATCTCGCGGGTTTGGGCATGAACAGTCAACGTCACAAGCAGCGCTTGCAACAATATTAAGAATCGGATCATCTCTGGCCTCCGTAGGGATTGCGCGGATAAAAAGGTGGATTCACTAAATAAGGATCCACTTGGCGTTGGCGTTCGCGCCAAATTTGATAGTTATCGTCCACTCCAGGGCGGTAATAGCCGGGTGGGTAGGGCTGCTGCGGATAAGGTTGCTGCCACGGATAGTTCTCACTGAACTGAGGCGCATTGAAGCGATTTTCTTCCTCGCCCGCGGGGGCGCCAAAGCCCATGGCCAATTCATTGCCGCGCAGAATTCGGCGAGTGGAGTCGACCACACGCTGGCCGGATTCATCTCGGCGGAATATTTCGCGGAAGTCACCCTGCTGATTGAATTCGCCGGTGGTGAGATTGATCACATACTCGGCTAGCTTGGCTTGAATTTCAGCGGGCGGACCGGAGATGGCTTCTTTTTCTTTATAAACCGTGAATGAGCCGCGGATGATTTTCTCAGCGATGGGCAGGGCGATGCGGCCGCCGGTGAAGCGGTCGCCGAGATTGGCACGCACGTGACGGCTGTCATAACCCACCCAAACGGCGACCACGATGTCATTGGTGAACCCGATAAACCAGGCGTCGTTTTCATCGTTGCTGGTTCCGGTTTTGCCGGCCAGGATACCTTGGAGATCTTTAAGTTTGGCCGCGGTTCCGCGCACCACGGTGCCGCTTAAAATCCGGCGCATTTGATAAAAGGCCACGCGGTCAACAGACGGGACCTGTTGCAAATTAAAACGCGGGCGCTGATAGAGCATTTTGCCGGCGTCTTCAATGCTCTCAATAAAATGCACCGAGGGCTTAAGACCGTCGTTGGCGATGGTGGCATAAGCCAAGGCCATGTCGATCAGCCGCGCCGGTTGCGCGCCCAGGACAAAGGGATAATGGCGGTCAGGCGCCGAGTAAATTCCCAGCTCTTGAGTCACCGCGCGCACGTAATCCAAACCTTCAGTAGGGGTGCGGCCCAATTCCGACATCATTCGCACCGTGGGAAGATTCAGCGACTGCTCAACGGCCCGTCTCATGGTCACCAGGCCGCGTGAACCGCCGTCATAATTTTTCGGCGTCCAATATCTTCCACCGCGCTCGATTGGCGGGAGATTGGCCGGAGTATCTGGGATCAGAGTGTTGGGTTGAAAGCCTAAATTCAAAGCCGATAGGTAAATAAAAGGCTTAAGGGTTGAGCCGGGCTGGCGCGGAGAGTAGACGCGATTCAGTTGCGAGCCCGCATAGGAGAATCCACCGGCCATGGACAGCACGCGGCCGGTTTTATTTTCCAGCACGATCACTGCGCCTTGCACCAAGGGCGGAATGCGCAGGCTCGCGGTTGTGTTTTGTTGAGCCTCGTTGATATTCACAAAAATCAAATCGTAATTTTTCAGCGTACGCAAAATGCTTGGGTTGGCCTTTAATGGCACCACGCGGCCATCGACCAATCCCACTTTGGGCTGGCGCGTATCGAGCACCACCGCGAGCGGCCACTGCACGTCGTAAAGTTTGGCCTTCACCTTGGGTAAAACGTCTTTCCAAGATGAACCATATTTATAGATCTCATCATTGATCGAGCCCTGCGTCCCAGTCCACTTGGTGCGCCCGGCAAGAGCTTCATACTCGGCGAGCCCGTCTTGTAAGGAGCGCTCTGCCACCTTTTGCAGTTCAGTGTGAATGGTCGAGCGAACCACATAGGGCCGTCCGAGCAAGCCTTTTTCTTTGGCTTCTTTTTGAATGGCGTCGAGAAAGTAAAAGGCACCGCGGGTGTGCGGACTTTCAAACGCGATCAATTTTATGGGGTCGGCGTTGGCAGCAGCGAACACCTGGTCATTAATATAACCATCGGCCTTCATCCTCTGGATCACATATTTGCGGCGGTCGGTGGCGCGCTCGAGATGAGTGGAGGGATTGTAGTAGTTGGGGCCCTTGGTCAGAGCGGCCAGCAGCGCGGCTTCGGCATGATTGATGTCTTTCACCGATTTACCGAAATAACTTTTTGACGCCATCTCCACGCCCCAGCTGGCGCGGCCTAAGAATACGAAATTTAAATACAGCTCAAGGATTTGATCCTTAGTCATGATTTTCTCAACCCGGGTGGCGAGAACCATCTCGCGCATTTTGCGCTCCACCGTGATGTCGTCATTGAGCAATAAATTTTTAATCACCTGCTGCGTGATTGTGGAGCCGCCCTGCGGACGGCCCTGGCCCATCATGTTGGAGGCAAACGCGCGGATAATTCCCACGACATCTAGGCCTATATGCTTATAAAAGTTTTGATCTTCCGCGGCCACGAAGGCTTTTTTCACATGATCAGGAATCTGGCTCATGGGCACAAACAGGCGCCGGTTATTTTCACTGTAGATTTCGCTGAAACGCTGACCGGAGCGGTCCAGCACAACGGCGGATTCCGGCAATTTCAAAGTCTTGAGTGTGTTGGCGTCGGGCAGGTTCTTCATCGCTTCATTGTAGAAGTTGATCACTTCCTCGAGTTTAATGCCTTTGGCTTCCACGTTCTCGCCTTTACAAAATAATTTGTAAGCGGTGAGCATGGCTTCAAAATCGATCTGCTTGATCATTTTGTCGGAGAAATTTTCTTCCTTAGGTGGCTCGGTGGGAGCGGGCGCGCCTGGGGTAGCGGGCGGAGCGGTGTCGCGTTCTTTAGCTGCTTGAATATTGCTCACGATAGTGGCGAGCATGGCTTCGATACTGATATTTTCCGCTTGAAAATGTTTGGTCATAAACGCGCAGCCATCTTTGAGATTTTGCGTGACCAAAGCCTGCTCGGTTTGCGGATTGAAATTCAATTTCACTTGCTCAGGTGGCTTGGTGAAAAGTTGCGAGACAGTGAGTCCCACAGCCATGATCTTAATTAGGAGCGCGTTCATAAAGGGCCTTATATCACAACTTAATGCATAGCAGTAAACATGTGTTAACATTGCAAAATTTACTGATTCTCATATAACTATCAGGTAGGAGGCATCGATGAAACGACGGCATTTTCTAGGAGTTAGCGCGTTACTGTTGAGTTCTAATACAGCCTTAAAAGCGTGGGCTGTGGACGCAAAAGCAGTGACTGAAAAGGACATTTTAAAGGATGGCATGCCGGCTACGGTGGCCAATTACTGTGAGAACCCCGAGAAGAAGCCCAATAAGCTCTGTCCCGATTCAAAGGGCATATGCAGCGACTGCACCTTCTATAACAAGGACAATTCCAAAACCATGTTCAAGAAAAAGGAAGTGGCTCGTTGCCAGCTATTGGCCGACCCAAGCAAGCCGCAATTTGTTTGGGCGGGCGCGAACTGCGCGACGTTTGTTAAAAAAGCCTAAGCAAAGCCGATGCGGATTTCAGTTCCCGCATCGGAGCTTTTGATATCGAGTTTCCAGCCATATTTTTCACACAATGAGTGAACCCAGGCGAGACCCAGGCCCGAGCCCGAATGAGTGCGGGTCGGACCCCGATTAAACGGGCTGCCCAAATGTTGTTTGACGATATTGGGTAATCCATGGCCAAGATCACTGACAATCAACGCTTCTGTTTCCAAGCGGCACGACACTTTAGCGTCGGAGTATTTCAAAGCGTTGCTCAAGACGTTGGATAACAATTGGCGCACATGATCGGGCAGAGCAAACACCATGGTGTCGGTCTGGCCGGTCAACTCAATGCGTTCACTGTTGAGGCGGTTCAGGTCGGAAATAATTTTCTTACAAACTTCCATAAGGCGCACGGCGTGAATTTCCTCGGGTTGGCCGGGATTGGAGGTCAGCACGCTCCACTGCAAATAGTCGTTGATCAATTGTGAGAGGTAATCGATTTCGATGACGGCGCTGGTGCCGAGCTCGCGCGCCTTAACCATGTCCGGCGCGGTTTTAAGTGAATCCAGATAATTTTTAAGCACAGTCAGGGGCGTTTTCAACTCGTGCGTGAGAATCGCAGTTTGGGCATGGTAAGTCTTGGTGTAGTTTTCAAGCTTGGTGAGAAATACGCGGATCTCGTCACACAGCAGTTCGAATTCATCCCTGGTTTTTTTACCGCTCCGGGTAAGGCGCGTGAATTCCGGACCAATTACAAAACGGGAGAGCGGTTGACCCAATTTGCGGTCGAGCTGCATCGACATGGCTTCCAATTCATGTGTCAGCTTGCGCAGCGGCGAAAATAAAATTCCCGAGCTAAAATAAGCGATGGCCACCAGCAAGATAATTAGAAATCCGAAAAAGAAAGCGAAGCGGCGGTTGACCAGGCTCCATTTGCCCAGCAGCGAGGGGCCGCGCACCATTCCCACTTGCACCATCAGTTTTCCGCTCTCAATATTGAGCACGCGTACCGCCCGGCCTTTGACTTCCAAATTCTGCCAGCGCTCGGTTTTGCTAAATTTTAGCGGCAACTCGGTGCTGGTGAAGTTGCGAGCCAGCTGTTCGCCGTCGAGGGAGTAGACGTTAATAATTTGGTCGACCCGCTCTTCGCCGAGCAGATCGTGAATCAAATCATCGGTCGAATCGAGGTTCTCAATAAACTGCATGGAGAGGCCTGAGGCAAACAGCGTGGAGGCGATGGTTTCCAGCCGCTGATCGATCAAGCGCTGACGTTCATTTTCAAAGAAGAACACCTGCATGGACGACACAATCAAAATGGTCGTGATCAGAAAACCAAAAACAAAGAGAAAGAAACTACGTCTCAATCCAATATCCCACGTTGCGTTTGCTTTCGATCTTGGCCGTGCACTGGACTTCTTCTAGCTTGCGCCGCAAAGTTTTTATGGCGGTCTCCACCACATTGGATTCAACAATGCGGTCCATTTCCCACACGCGGTCCAAAATTTGAAAGCGGTTATAAACCCGGCCCGGTTGATCCATAAGCAACGACAAAATTTGAAATTCCTTGCGGGTCAAATCCAGTTTTTGCGCGCCGACGGCGGCGTTCTGAGTTTTTAAATTGATTGAGAGATTGCCCACCGCGCGTACGCTGACTTCGGTCGGCTCCGCATGAGATCTGCGCGCCACCAAACGCAGACGGGCGGTCAGCTCTTCCAGCACAAACGGTTTGGACACATATTCATCGGCACCGCCATCAATCAGCCGGGCTTTTTCCGACGGCATATCGAGTGACGACAATACGAGTATTCCGGTCTGGGGATATTTGGCTTTCAATTGCGGAATCAGGGTGGCGCCATCGGACCGTCCCAACATACGGTCGAGCACCACGATGCCGGGTTCGGCTGAGGTGGACATAAAAGCCTTGGTTTCGTCCACGGAGCGGCACACTTCCACGGTGTAACCTTCGCGGTTGAGGGCCTCGCTCAAATATTCAGATAACCTGGGATCGTCCTCAACCAAAAGTAAGAGCATAGGTGCCGCCGATAGTGGCATAGGGGGAGCAAGCGGTCAAAGAAGCCGCAGATTCCGCGTCTAGCGAGGGCTCTGCGGCTTCCAGGATCTAAAATTACTTAGTTTTGCCTTTGATGCATTCAGCGAGTTTCGAACCTTTGAGGTCCTTGTTGTCCTTGAGGCACTCAGTTTTAGCATCTTTTTTGGTTAATTTAGCGCCGTTAGCG